>CAJTZH010000078.1 GCA_910584325.1 uncultured Lachnospiraceae bacterium
AATATCAGGAAACTTATTTCTCAAATCTGAAACAGGTCTAATCTGTAACATAAGCGTTCACTCCTTATCCATATTTTATCTTAATTTTATCATTACCCATATTGTACTCTACTATTCTAAAAAAAACAACCACTGTTAAAAATCTTTCTTCATTAAATCACTATGTATTATTATGCAAAAAATGTAGTTGAATTTTTTAAGGCAAATGGCAGTTCCCTTTCCATGAAGAAAACTGCCACTTTATGAACAGATTTATTTAGCAATAAGGTCATTTCAAGGCTCTTCCAAAAATGGTGTAGTAGTGGTGTAGTAAGCGCCTTATTTTGCCATGAAATCATTGAATTTACAGACTTTTTCGGAATACTTCAAGATATTGCCGTGGCAAATAAATAATATTTTTATCATAATAAAAATCCCTCCTAAATTGCGTTGATTTGCCGTGTTTCGGCAAGTCCAATCCATGAATCATCATAAAATGTAGTAAAAATGAAAAGTTCTTTCTTTACATGATCCAAACCACCAGTACTTAGGCGGCTATCGTTTTATCACACCTTAGCTGCTCTTACGGTTTTAGTTAATGCCGCTCTCCAGCATCATCAGGTAACTGTCGAGCCTTGCATTCACATACCCCGCAAACAGCTTTTCCATTGCGCCGGGATTATGCTTTACATAGTATTTATCAAACGCATTGTAATAAGAAATCCGGTCCGAAAACTTAATGTCAATTGGCGGATATCCGGCTTTCATCAATTCTAAATTCACAAGCAGTCTTCCGGTTCTGCCATTTCCGTCAATAAAAGGATGAATCCCCTCGAATTCAAGATGAAACCGTGCAAGCCGGGAAATAATGTGCTCTGTATTTTTCCTATAAGCCTCCAACAACTGTTCCATTTTAGGCTGAATTAAATACGGCTGAACCGGTTCATGATTCGCTCCCATAATCCTGACAGGAACTCTTCTATAAACACCCCGGTCCTCTCGTTTATCCGCTAATACAAGATAATGAATCTGCTTGATGATATTTTCCGATAAGGTCTCCTGTTTTTTTACTAAGTCCCGCACAAAATCAAACGCTTCTTTATGCCCAACTGCCTCCATATGGTCTTTTAAGGGCTTCCTGTCGATTGTCAGACCACGTAAAACCATATCCGTCTCTCGCAATGTCAGAGTGTTTCCCTCAATCGCATTGGAATTATAGGTGTATTCAACAACAAACTCCTCTGTTAGACGTTCCAACTCACCCTCTGTCAGCGGGCGTCTGGAATCCAGTTCCATTTTCTTCCTGTCTATGGATGTCAGTAAACTTTCTGTTGCCCTAAACCGTCCATCCTCTGGTTTTTTCGCATCTGCCGGAATCATCCAACTGCGTCCTTCACGGGCGGCACCCGAAATCTTTCCTTCCGAGCAAAGTATGCGCACGCGCCTGTCAGAAATTCCCCATTTTTCTGCAGCCTGCTTTACCGTTATATACATAAAGATTGCACCTCGCTTTCCATAATAATATATTCCTTATTCGGAATAATATCATTTCGATAGGAATAATATTTTCTTATTTACGGAATAATAAAAAACTCGGAATGCAATGACGACTTTCCGAGCTAAAAATTCCCCATCTTTCACTTGTCAATTGTGAATCCGCTATCCCTGTCACCCGAAGCAGCTTGACCGCACAAAATCATTTTTTAACCTCTGCTTTCACTAACAGCATCATCGGGCGACGCATCTCATCTTTCATTCCCGGAATTTCCATCATCTCCTCTGGCGGTTCAGCCTCCACAACTGCTTTAGCTGATGCCACTCTCCGGCGGCAGACAGCCCTTCTTTGCTGCGGAGCATCAGCGCATATCGATTAAAAAGTGTTTCGTTGTCATATTGATTTTTCATAACTATTCTAATGTTCTTTCTGCATAAACACCTTACGGATTCTTATCTGCAGTTCATCCGCAGAAAACGGCTTCAGTATGTAATCGCATATTCCCAGTCTGGCAGTCTCCACAACGCTGCTCTTATCCTCCACACCGGTCAGCATAATCACAGGCACATCCGCCCTGTCTTTCATCGCGCGTATTTCCCGCAGCGTTGCGATGCCGTCCTTTTGCGGCATCCGAATGTCCAACAGAATCAGGTCCGGCTTTTCCTGCTTCAGATATTTTAAGGCCCGTACCCCTGAACTAACAGTGACTACATCATAATCATCCTGCAGGGTATTCAAAATTCGCGTTAAAACAACCGCAGTATCATCCACCGCTAAAATACACTTTTTTTTATTGCTGTCTTCTGTCTGACTCATTTTTGTCTTTCCTCCTTTTCGAGTTTATCCAGAAGCTGACTCAACAACTCTTCCGCATCATCATCCTCATACAGCCTTAGCATTTCCTGTATCTGCAAAAGGTCTGCCAAAACATTCTCCGGCAATTCATAAACCAGCATTGTCTCCACGCTTTTCGCACACTCCTGAGACCGGAAATGTTTCAATTCTTCCAGCGCTTGCGCCGTCTGTTCTCTCAACTCCCGCACCGGCGGGCATGGCAGTTTTTCTTTTTCATTATCTTCCTGCCTGTGCTGTTTGAGAAACTGTCCGATATTCTCCAGAAGATTCTCATATTCCACCAGCAACAGCGGAAATTTCCCGTCAATCAATTCATGGTCGCCCTGCGCGGCGGCATTCTCCTGTTCACGAGCCAGCTCTGATACAGTCATGGCTCCGATATTGGCTGACGCGCTCTTTAATCCATGCACCTCTATCTGATAATTTGATATATCTGATTGCACAAGTTCACGCAGAAGATTGACCTTGCGCCTGCCGTCCATATAGTAAAGCTCCAGCAGTTCGATAAAACCGTCCTCATCTCCGGAATAGTATTGCGTTACGACATTCATGTCGACCCCGTCAATTTGAACCGCTGACAAATCCGACAACTCCAATTCCTCTTCTTTGCCTTCCATCTGCCTGTACTTCTCCGGCACCCATCGCAGCAAAAGCCGGTTCAGTTCTTTTCTGTCAAGAGGTTTTGCAATAAAGTCCTGAAAATCATGCTGCAAAAAATGTTCCCGCATACCTTCCATCACATTCGCAGTCAACGCAACCATAACAGGCGCGCTTCCGTTTTCACCGCAGTCCCTGCGGATAATTTCAGCCGCCTCAATGCCGTCCATACCGGGCATCATATGGTCCATAAAGATAATGTCATACCGTTCGGCGCGCACCAGTTCGATTGCTTCCGGTCCGCTTTCTGCCTCGGCCAGGTCAAAGGCATAATTTTTCAAAAATCCCCTGGCTACCTTGCGGTTAATTACGTTATCATCGACAATAAGCACTTTCACACCGGGCGCGGTAAACATATCCGTAATTTTACGTTCTGTCTGTACAATCTCCGGCGTTTCCGAAACGGGACGTTTGTCTACAATTTTCTGCGGAATCGTAATCGTAACGGTCGTTCCTTTACCATAAGTACTTTCCACCCTGATAGTACCCTCCATCAGTTCCACCAGATGCTTTACAATGGCAAGCCCCAGTCCGGTTCCCTCAGCGCTTCGATTCCGCTTAGAATCCACCTGACGGAAATCCTCGAAGATTTTTTCGAGGTCCTCTTCCTTGATGCCGCACCCGGTATCCTCCACACAGAACGTTATCAGTTCTTCATTCTCGTTCTTTCCGGGTTTTCCTGTAATATGCGCGTATACATATCCCTTGTCCGTGAATTTTATCGCGTTACTGAGAATATTAATCAGAATCTGTTTGATTCTTCCGTCATCACCTCTGTAACGGCAAGGTATCGTTTCGTCGCACTCATATTTCAGAATCAGCCCCCGCTGGGAAGCCGCCATATCCATCATTCCCATGACCTCGTCCGCCATAGTTTTTATGTAGTAATTTACATTCACCAACTCCATTTTACCCGCTTCTACCTTGGACAGGTCCAAAATATCATTGATGATTGTCAGAAGATTTTTTGCCGCGGACTGCACGTCCTTGGCATGGGCATAAATCTCGTTATCCCCGCACTCCTCCATGATGATATCATTGAGCCCGATAATAGCGTTCATCGGCGTTCTTATCTCATGGGACATATTCGCAAGAAATTCACTTTTCGCAATGCTGGCCTTCTCTGCCTGATGCCGTACCTGCTTTATTTCATCGATATAGGTGTTTATATCGGTCATATCGAGAATCAAAATAACACAGCCCTGTATTTTGCCGTTTTCATCTATAATATGCTTTCTGTGGCTTTCATAATTCCGTCCGTTGACTGAAAAATTCTGCAAAAAGTCCTCGTTCAGCATTTCCTCGCGGAAGTCCTCTACTACACGGATGTTCTCTCCCAGCTTATGGGCAGGCAGATGGGTAAAAATATTTGCCGCCGCCTTGTTATAACTGACCAGCCGGTCATGGTCATCCAGAGCAATGACGCCGTCGCCTATACTCTCCAAGACTTTTTCTGCCGCCAGATAGCGGAAATCGTAATTCCGCCGGCTCCAGACCACAATGACTACCATAGCCATAGATATCATCAGCGTTACCGGAGTATAATCATATACTTTGATAATTTTACAGACATATGCTATCAGCACAATCACAGGCAGCGTGGAAATTGCAAGAATCGTCCAATACTGGCGGTTAACCTGCCGGTCCAAACGTCCGCGGATGGCGCTCATCAACGTGTACATACAAAGAGAATAGGGAATAATAATGTGCCCAATCGTAAAAAGCATATACAACGGACCATAGCTGAGATTAACATAATAGAATCCATCCGCATTAGCCACCCACTGGACTTCCCTGTAAAAAAGACCATTCCAGTTAAAAATTGCCGCAGGCAGAGATAAGAAACTGACTACGCCAAGAATTCTTAAAAGCACTTTCGGCGGAGAAATATAACAATAGATATAAATAAACCAACAATAACAAAGCGGCATAAAAGCAGACCCCACTTTTTCCACGGCCACCGCCGTCATGGCAGCCTCCACCGTAGGCGCGGTCAGTTCCAATACGTAACCCACATTCTGTACCAGTGAACCACACATAATAATAATCAACAGTTTCTGCTCTTTAGCTCCCTCCCCGTTTAATAGAAGAAGCAGCGCTAGAGCCGTCAGGCATATGCCAAAACATTCCAATACAATAATAAAATTTACCATACTTTCGCCCGCTTATGACTTTACCGTCATGATAACTTTTTGTTTATTTCCGCAGGGATTACGCCGATGCCATAATCTCATAGGCATATAACGAATACCACCGGATATTTTATCTTAAAAATACAATATTACACTTTGGCGGCTATGTCAAGAAACAGTTAATCCATAAATTTTCATCTTACAGGTAAAGTACAAAGCCTTAAAAAGCAAAGAAAGTCCGGATAGTTAACCGATGCAAAGTTGTCATACGCTATGCCGCTATTAACACATAGTGGGAACAGAAATCCCTGGGGCATCACCAGTTCTGACAAATCAATAGCGGCATCGGAAACATACTGCGTGCATCTCTTCTTAAAACTCGGCAAATACCTCCATCTGTTTTTTCAGTTCCTCTACAATCTCCCGGTTTGTATCCATACGGTTCGTAATATCTGCCATATCCTCAACCAGACTCTTAGTACTGTCTGCAACTCCGGTAATCCCAGAGGCCCCGTCATCAATTGCTTTTGTAATGCTTTCGATGGAATCAGCTATCTCAATCATGGAATTTCTAAGCCGGTCGGTCCTGCTGTTAAATGCGTCTATCATATCCTTCACATAATCGGCATCCACTTTATACTGTCTTCCGGAACGTACAAATTCCTGAAATTCCGTCAAAATAGTCTCGCTAAGATAATCCGCCATGTCCTGGGAATGCTTCGACAGATTATGTACTGCTTTTGTAACAACCTGATTAACCTCCTGAATACGCCCGGCAGTTTCACTGCAGGAACTTGCTAAGGATTGAATCTCCGTTGCAATAACCGCAAAACCTTTTCCAGCTTCACCGGCACGCGCGGCTTCTATTGACGCGTTAAGCGCAATTAGATTGGTTGATGATGAAATGGATACGATATCCGTTGTCAGTCTGTTTACCTGCTCTACACTCTTACTGTTTTCAATTGCCTCCTCAAGCACTTCCAGAATATCAGCAACTTTCTTTTGAATTACTTCTGTATTGGTCTGCGCTGCTGCCTCCATCTCATTTGCCCTCATTTTCATCGCAGATGAATAATCCGTAATGGAACTGCACTCTTCTGCCATGACATTGACATCCCCTTTGATATCTGCTGCGCTGCTGTTAATAATCGCTGCATTATTTGCCACCTTCTGGATTGCCATAGACAAGGAGCCTGCGAGGGAAGAAAGACCTCTGGCGCTTTTTCCCGACGTGCGGGTATGTTTCAGCACTTTGCCTGTTACCTCATCAAGCTTCTGCGAACTTTCCTGAAGCGTATCCACTGTACCCTTAATCGGTGTTATCACATATTTTCTAATAATCCGGATAGCTGCAAGCACTAATATCAGGCACGCTGCAATAGATGCGGCGGCAATAATCAGCGACATAATATAGACAGCCCACAGTTTCTGTCTTGCGTCGGCTGTTCTTGTGCTTACCACCGCATACAGCTCATCGGTATTGCCCGCTATGGCAGTTCCGAAATGTGCAACATCGCCATTGGCATAAGCATAGGCATCCTGTGTCTTGCTATCCGCACTTGCACATACAAGATAGACCAAAGCATGCTTAAATGAGTCATAGTTTTCCAAAAGCTGCCCATAAATCACTTCTTCATCTTCTGTGACGTATTTTTTATATTCATCTAAATATGTTTCCAATTTCTTTTCTTCTTCTTTGATTTGTGCCACAACAGTTATCATGGTATTATAATCTGTTGCTACGATATGGGACAGCGCCATCTTATGAATATTCGTGGTAGTATGGCGGATATTCTGCAGTATTTCCGAACCTACCATATAGTTATCTACGATTTTAGAAGCATTGGAATTTACGTTGTTGATACTAAATACCGACAGAACACTTGAAATCAATGCTACAACTCCCAAGAGAATTATCGGAAGTATCAGACGTTGTTGTATAGTGATTTTTTTCTTCATATTACATTAACAAGTCCTTTCCAATCTGTATCTACCTTGCAGAAATACTTTCTGCCATCTCATCTAACTGCTCCTGTAAGCTCTGTCCGGAAGGATTTCCTGCCGCCATGTTTTCTGCAAATTTTGAAACGGGGTCCCAGAACTTCCCGCCTATCCGCTGAAGCTGAGAAAATTCAAACTGCTTCAAAAGAGCGGCAATCGCCGGCGATTGATTTATCTCTTCTGAATCGGCAACCACAACGTTTGACGGACCCTGTCCACGCATTTGAAAACGAAGCCTCTGGTTCTCTTCATTTGTAATCCATTCAGCAAGTCTGGACGCCCATTCCGCATGCTCGGAATAAGCATTCACACCAATCAGTTTACAACCGGAAAATGAAGCCATCTGTACCTGACTGCCATTACAGTCATAAGTCGGCAGCTTGGCGGCTCCGGCATTCTCTCCCCATGCCTCCTTCACCGCAACAAAATTCCATACACCACTGACGCCTGCAATCACTGAGCCGTTCTTTACTCCCTCCAGAAACTCTTCATCCGTACAATTGGCAAAACCCGGATTTTGGGCAATCTTTAACATTGCCTGGGCTACATCAATACCCCGGATGTCCCCATCTGTCTGATTCCATGTACAGTAGTTGGTAATTCCGTCATCATTCAGCCCAACCTGAAGTCCTGTATTTCCAAAAAATGAATATACATACCATGCCGAAGTCCAGTCCATAGTAAATAATTTATCATTGGCAGCCGCAGCTTCCAGTATCCCGTCCAATGTCTGAACCTGTTCTTCCGTGAGATACTGCTTGTTGTAATATAAAAAATATCCGTTATCCGCAGTTAACGGATACGCATATAACTGACCGTTTACTGTAGCTGCTTCTACCGTACTTGAAAGATTTCTATCCCTAATCTGACCCGCATTTTCAAGTGGGTCTAATGCCCCGGCGGCTGCCAAAGCATTTAACTGGTCATCTGCAAAAGTAAATACATCCGCGCCTTCCTCCAGGCCGCCGAGCAGTACATCCTTACACTGGGATTCTCCCTGCACCTCAAATGTAATCTGAAAATCTGCTTCTCCCTGATAATTTGCCTGAAAACTCTGGATAATCTGGTTCATCAATTCTGCATCTTCCTCAGCTCCCCAGACAACCAGTTCAACTTTTGGGAATTCTGAACTCCCAAAAGTCGTTTGATCTGTCAAGTCCGCCTTCCCATCCAAGCCGCATCCCGTAAATACAGCGGTGCATAGAATACCCAGAAACAATCCGCATATCCTTTTTCTCATATATATTCCATCCTTTATGTTTCCATTTTTCCTGCGGCTATTATACCATTGATACGAGTTTTTTGCAATATGACAGCATACCTGCTTGTTGCAGCAATCATATCATTTATACTCTGATACGAGCATTGAATTTTCCCGTCCGAATAGACTGCTGCGTAATCCATAAGCACACTATAAAAAGGCGTCCGTTGGTCCTCCCAACAAACGCCTTCGCCGTCTTTTCTATATGGAAACCGAGATACTGACACTTGATTCTGACTGATTTTTGTCCGTTTCTCCAGTTTTTGTATATATCACAGGTTCCAGCTTAGAAGCATCTGCCGTCTCAGACGCAGTACTGCTGTCCGAATCGGTGTTTTCAAATTTTTCACATTCCTCTCTGCGCTTCTTAATAACTTTTTCCCGCTCCAATTCTGCTTTCTCTTTCGCTTCTTTCGCGTCCTCTTCCATTCCTTTATCGGCTTTTACCTGATATTCCTCTGCCTTGTTTTGGAATTCATTAACATACCCCATCGCTCTTTCCATCTTTGCCGTATCGCCTTTGCGCTTTGCTTCGTTATAGACACGCATAGGGGTATCTATCAGATTGACATTCATCCTTGCGCCAACAAGACCTTCCATTGTCATAGCATGCACGGTATATCCTCCTTTTCCCAAAATAACTTCACAAACAGCACAAAAAGATATGCTATTTTAATCCGCTTTTGTAACAACGGTGTTCTGCCGCCTGTATGTGTCATTATCCTTCTGGCTTAATTCGTTCTCAATATCTGCCAGTTTTTTCTCCAGTTCTTTAACTTTTTTTTCGTCTCCGGCAGCCGAGCGAATCTGCTGCTCCAGCTCTTTTTTCTTTTCTTTCAGTTCGCGAATTTCGCGTTCCACCTTATCTGTATTGCCCATCCACTTCTCCTCTTTTGGCTTTTGCGGCTTTACCCCCTGCGGACTGCCGCCCTCTCCATTCTGCTTTGCCTTAGGATTGGCACCTTCTCTTTCGTAACCGGTTTTGTTCGAGTCGTCATATATGAGCTTTTTGTTTCCGTTTTCATCCTGTTCTAACCGATATAGACCGCTGGGTTTTTCACCTGATTTATCGCTGCTGATGTACTCATCCTTTGGGACGGTTGTCTTATCTGATGTTTTGTCTGTTTCCTTTGCTTCTTCAGTCCTGTCAATCGCCTGTTTTGCTTTCAGCCGCTCCTCATCATTAATTCGCAAACGGCTTATGTTTTCGCTGATTTTCATTGACATAGAACCACCTCCTTAAATTTTTCGTCAGACAGTCAAATACATACGCATCCTGCCTTCCATTTTCTTTTTCGACCGTCTGATACGGCAAATAAAATGTTTTGCCGCCAGATGCTTAACGGGTGCCGTGAAATGTAAAACGGACGAAAACGATTAACTGTCCAGCAAAAAATCTGTCAATTTCACAATTTTTATGCCATCCTGCGTTACAGAATTATTGCACTCTCCCGTAAGAACTACTTTTTCATAATTATCACGTATTTTCGCAACGTCCTAAGATACGCCTTTTTGCCGCTTGGGTTATGATATGTCGGCATAACCTGATAAAAACTAACGCCGCCCGCGCCGATAAACGTTTTGTCATCATACACCAGATATGCGGTATGTTCTCCCGATGCCAGCGCTCTCCTGTAATTCCTTGTTTTCCGCTAATTCATATCTCATCTCTTCGCCCACTTCCAATTTATTTCTCATAGACACTATTTCGGCTAATTTACAATCTCGTATCATTTTAGCCAAAATCCCCCAAATATACAACCACATTTTCCTATGCCATCGTATCGTCCCGCAGCGCTTCGCCAAGCGAAATTTTAAGCAGCTTTCTCGCGCCAAGATAATACGCCAATGCCACAAACGCGAAAACAGCGGCAATAAATACCACAATCGGCAGAATGGGCGCCACACGGATAAACTCCATGATATCCAGATGACTGGCGTTCGTCATCAGCACGACAAATACGCACGTCACAAACAGCGTGACAAGCACGGGACGTACAATCAGAACAACCGCTTCCACGCAGAACAGCTTACGAATCCCCTCCGGCGTCAGACCAACGGACATATAGCGGGCAAACTCCCGTTTTCTCTGCCGCAGAAATCCCATTGTATTCGAAAATACATGGGCAACTCCAATTATCGCGAACAACACACAAAATCCTCCCAGTATCAGTTCATACCCCTTTATCATCTCATCGTTGTCAAGTTTCTCCTGAAGACGGTTCTCGCTTTCCACCTCAAAGTCCGCCCCGATAACGCGCGCCATTTCATCCTCCAAATGATTGAGCACGTCCAAATCCGCGCGCTCCTTCGCCAGCACGCGCACATACATATCGTTTTCCGCTCCCGAAATCCCCGCTGACAGTTCCTTCCACAAAGAATTTGGAACAAATTGTACCAAGGCATAATCCGCATATTCCTCCCGCAGAAGCGGAACTTCTTTCGTACAGGCAAGCACCGGAATTTCCGTCGTAAACGCCGCGCCGTCTTCCCCTTTTGCCTTGCTTTGCAGCGTAACCGTTCTGATATCGTCTTTTACAAAAGAAATATACTTCCGGTAGCGGAAATTACTGTTTTTACTGTCCCAGAAGCGATTTAAAAGAATAACTCCGTCAAGGCGCGGCGCAGTGCCCGTTTGTTTGCAGAACGCCAGAAAACTTTCATCGTCCATCACCACTATCGGCGCGTCTGCCAAAAAACACGCGCTTCCCTGACTGTTGTTTTGTGTCTCTAAATTCCCGGTAAATTCTTGCAGACCACCCAGCGCCAGCAGCTCCTCACTTTGTTCTTCCTTTGGCAAAAGACACCACGCCTGCACCTTCTGATACGCCGTCAGGCTGTCAATCCCTGTTAAACTTTTTACCGCGTCCGATAAACCAAAGTCCTCAATCGCCGTATTTTTGACCGTCACCATCACATCCCACACATCCTGGTATTTCTCAAAATATGTATGGTTTGTGCTAATCGTTGACAGCGTAAAAAAACACTGCATCATCATAAATCCCAAAAAGGCAAGCGTCAGTGACAGCGACGTGGTGCGCAGCGCTTTCTTCTGCGCCCTTAACGCATTTGCAGCAAGCTCCCCTTCCACGCCGAATAAGACGGGTAACAGCAGAAAGCGTTTCTTCTTTTTTACCCCAAGTTCACCTGTACCGCGAATCGCTTCTAACGGTGTCAGCCTGCAAAGTTTTGCCGCCGGAATCCATGCAGAAACAAACACCGTCAAAACAGATAACAAAAAAAGAAGCGCCAGCACTGCCGGATGACAATGAAACGCCATTTCCCGTCCGCCTGCCAGTTTCACGGCAAACGCGCCCATTGCCCGCACGATTCCAAAAGATAATCCCACCCCCGTCAGGATTCCGGCAAGAATCGGCGCCATCGCAAGCACAAGCGCCTCCTGCACCAGACAAATCCGAATCTGTCCCGGTGTCGCCCCGATACTGGAAAAAATACCAAACTGCCTGACTCTGTTATTCATGGAAACAGCAAACGAATTATGAATCACCAGAATCAAAGAAACGCATACCAGTGCCACTATCGCAAGATACGCCGGCATCAGCATTCTTGGCATGGTATCCCCCGGAATGCGGATAAAATAAAGCGATAAAAGCTGGTAATTGTAGTCCGCCGCATCTTCGGAAAGTCCAAGCCGGTTTAATATGGCAGTCATATCGCGGTAAACCGTCCTTTTATCGTAAAAATAAATATCCGCCGTTCGCTGCCCGTCCCCCGCCGCTTCCCTGATGACAACATTTTTTACGTTCGCAAAAGACTCTGCCGCCGCCAAATCCTCCCCGCTAAGGTCTGCAGTAATGCGCGCATGCCAGTCTCCGTCGCTCTGTTTTACGCCCTCGATATTATCAAGCCAGAAATTATAAAACAGGCTGCCAAGAACCGCAAGAAACAGCGCCGCGATAAATGACGCCGTCATCACGGACACCGCTAAGGCGCGGTTATGTTTCATATAATCCGCCGAATAGATTCTCCACATACCGCTCACCCCCGTTTCCTGTCGCCGATAATTTGTCCGTCCTCAATCGTCACGATGCGGTCTGCCTGAAGGGCAACATTTTCATCGTGGGTAATCAGCACAATCGTCTGATTCAGATTACGGTTGGATAATTTCAGCATATCGATAATTTCTTTTGAATTTTTCTTGTCCAGATTTCCCGTTGGCACTGTTCAGTTAGTACAACATAGAGAACCCCCGGAAAGCCTGCTGCCCTCCG
>CAJTZH010000079.1 GCA_910584325.1 uncultured Lachnospiraceae bacterium
GAGCTGACTACGTCGGCGACGGTGCTTGTATACTACATTTACCAGAAGGCGTTTATCGATTGGGATTTGGGATACTCCAGCGCGGTGTCGATGGTATTATTTGTCATAGTGCTTCTGGTAACCATAGTCCAGTTCGGCGTCCAGAAAAAGCAGGAACAGTAAAGGAGGATGGAGCATATGGAACGTTCAAAGAGAAAACATCAGATTGCCCAGAAAACCGTACTGTACATCGTGCTGATTATTATTGCAGTCATTATGGTCATCCCGTTTTTATGGATGCTTTCCGCTTCGGTAAAGCCGGACCGTGAAGTATTCCAGATGAATCCGTTTGTATGGATTCCTGAAAATCCGAGATGGGCGAATTATTCGGAAATCTGGACAAAGATACCGATGCTTACGTTTGTTAAGAATACGGTATTTCTTACAATAGTTGTTACATTATTACAGCTTTTAACGAGCAGCTTTGCGGCATATGCATTCGCGAAGCTGCAGTTTAAGGGCAAAAACGGTTTATTCCTCGCGTACATCGCAACGATTGCGATGCCGTGGCAGGTGTACATGGTTCCACAGTTTTTGATGATGAGAAGCTTTCATTTAAACGATAAACTGCTGGCGATTATCTGTCTTCAGGCATTCTCCGCATTCGGCGTGTTTATGATGAAGCAGTTTTATGAGGGAATACCGAATGAACTAAACGAGGCGGCGCGAATAGACGGTATGAGTGAGTATCAGATTTATTCCCACATCATGCTGCCGCTGTCGAAACCTGCGTTGTCCACGCTGACGATTTTTACGTTTGTCAATACATGGAACGATTATCTGGGACCATTGATTTACTTAAAGTCTGTAGATAAAAAGACGATTCAGTTAGGACTGAAAATGTTTATCAGCCAGTATTCGTCTGATTACGGCTTAATTATGGCAGGCTCCGTGCTGTCATTGATACCGGTTATCATTGTATTTATGTGTTTGCAGAAGTATTTTGTCGAAGGCGTTGCCTCAACCGGTCTGAAGGGTTAGAAAATGGGCTGCCGCAAAATAAATTTTATGATGCGGCGGCCTTTTTATCTTAAATAAAGAGAGAGTGTGGAGGAATCCGGTATGAAAGAATTTTTTAAGGAGTATCAGGTTATCGGTGACGAAGAGACAGGCAGGGCGATGGAATTTGCGGTGAAACAGGCGCTTTCCAATCTTCCTGAGTTTACGGATAAATTTCAGAAGGCATACAGCGAAAAGAATTTTTACCAGCCCACGGAAAATGTAGACTGGACGACGGGATTCTGGACGGGGGAGCTGTGGCTTGCCTATGAATACGCGTTGGAAAATAAGGAATTATTTGAGGACGGAGCCGCTGAAAAACTGAAAAGAGCGGCAGAAGTCCAGATGGATTCGTTTTTATATAGAATTGATAATAAAATAGAGGTTGACCATCATGATATGGGTTTCCTCTACTCACCTTCCTGTGTGGCGGGCTATAAACTGATTGGTTCCAAGGTGGGAAAGGAAGCGGCGGTGAAAGCCGCGGACCAGCTTTTGACAAGGTATCATCCTGTGGGAGAGTTTTTACAGGCGTGGGGAGCAATGGACGCGCCGGAGAACTACAGGCTGATTATTGACTGTCTGAATAATCTGCCGCTGCTTTATTGGGCAAGCGGCGTGACGGGCGACAGCAAATACCGTGACATCGCGGAAAAGCATATCCATACGGCAATCAGTAACGTGATTCGCGACGACTATTCGACATGGCATACATTTTTCTTTGATATGGAGACGGGGGCGCCTGACCACGGGGCGACCTGTCAGGGATACAGAGACGGTTCCGCGTGGGCGAGAGGACAGGCGTGGGGCGTTTACGGTCTGGCGACCGCTTACAAATATACGAAGAAGGAAGAATATATTCCGCTGTTTGAGAAAGTGACGGAGTACTTTTTAAACCATCTCCCGCAAGACCTCGTGCCGTTCTGGGATTTGGAGTTTACGGACGGCGATGACCAGCCGAGGGATTCCTCGAGCGCGTCGATTGCCGCCTGCGGAATGCTTGAGATGAGCCGGTATCTTCCGGAGGAAGAAGCGGCGTATTATATAACGATTGCGAAGAAGATTATGAAATCCGTTTATGATAATTATGCGGTCAAGGACAAGACGCAATCGAACGGTCTTGTGCTTCACAGCACCTATTCCAACCATTCGCCGTATAATACCTGTAATCATTACGGCGTGGACGAATGTAATATCTGGGGCGACTATTTTTATATGGAGGCGCTGATGAGGCTTCATAAAGACTGGAATCAATATTGGTAGGAGGAACCGGCGTATGAGCAATATTTTTAATCTGGATAATCCGATTTGGAATATATTAAATAAAATAACGGATGTGATAATTCTTTCGTTACTGTTTATCGTAACGAGCGTTCCTGTCGTTACGATTGGCGCGTCCTTAACGGCGCTGTACTATCAGATGTTCCGTCTGTCGGAAAATACAGAGGGGAATATTGTGAGGGGTTATCTGAAATCTTTTGCCGAAAATTTTAAGAAAGCGACGCCTGTCTGGATTGTCTGTCTGATTGCAGGGGCGTTTCTTGCGGGAGATTTATATATCTGTATTAAGATGCAGATGCCTGCCGCCACATTTTTTATGGCGGTTATCTTTGTGATTGCGGTATTTTATGTGATGTTTGTGACATATCTGTTTCCGCTTCTGTCAAGGTGTATTGCGGATACAAAGAAAATTGCGTTTATGGCGTTTATGATGTCGGTTAAGGAACTGCCGAGAACAATATTTCTGGTATTTATCACAGGAATTATGATTGCGGTTGGTCTGTTTGTGACGGCGCCGTTTTTAGCCGTAGCGCCGGGAGTGATTGCGTTTTCACATGTATTTATTTTCAGGGAGATTTTTGATAAATATGATATGAAAGTGGAGGGATACCATGCTGAACAGTAAAGAAGATTTCAGAAAATGTCTGCTGGATATGGCAGACCCGTTAATTCCGTATTTCAGCGAAAAGAGAGCGCGGCTGGAACTGGGAAAGACAGCGGTTTACTATGATAAGAGAGCGATTTCCATGGAGGGAATATCGCGTCTGTTCTGGGGATTTGTGCCGTTCTTTGCAGGCGGAGGAGAGAATGAACAGTGGCAGGATATCTTGAATACCGCGTTGACAGAAGGGTGCGACAAGGACGGAGAAGAATACTGGGGGGACTTTACGGATAAGGACCAGAAATTTGTGGAGATGGCGGCAATCGCGTATGGTATTTTGTTTGCGAGGGAACACCTCTGGGAGCCTTTATCGGAGACTGCAAAGGATAATCTGGCGGCGTATCTGTATAACATCAACGAATATGTGCTTCCGGAATGTAACTGGGTGTTGTTTGCCGTGTTGGTCAACCTTGCGCTCAAAAGTGTGGGAAAGAAGTACAGCGAGCCAAAACTTTCGGACTATCTGAAAATGACGGATAGTTTTTATGTGGGTGAGGGATGGTATCGCGACGGAGATTCCAACCAGAAAGATTATTATATTTCATTCGCGATTCACTTTTATTGTCTGATTTACGCAAAGGTGATGGAACAAGAGGACGCCCTGCGCTGCGCGCTGTTTAAGGAGCGTGCGATGATATTTGCGAAACAGTTTATTTACTGGTTCGATGATTCCGGTGAGGCGCTGCCGTTTGGGCGTTCCCTGACCTATCGGTTCGCGCAGGCGGCATTTTTTTCGGCGTGCGTCGTTGCGGAAATCGAGCCGTTTACGATGGGGCAGATGAAAGGTCTGATTGTCCGTCATCTGGAAAACTGGCTGAAAAAGGATATTTTTGACAGGAATCACATTCTGACTATCGGGTACGGCTATCCGAATCTGATTATGGCGGAGGCGTATAACGCGCCGGGTTCGCCTTACTGGGCGCTTAAGACATTTGCCGTTTTGATGATTCCTGACGGTCATCCGTTCTGGAGTGCCGCGGCAGAGCCGTTTCCTGAATTAAAACCGGTGAGCGCGCAGCCGTATGCGGATAAACTGATGTATCATTATAGAAATCATACGGCGGCGTTTCCGGTAGGTATTTTCAGTCCGGCAGGGCACGGGCAGTCCATCGCGAAATATGGGAAATTTGTGTATGATACCTGCTTCGGGTTCAATGTGGCAAAATCGAGCTACAGCGTTTATGAAAACGCGCCTGACAGCATGCTTGCGTTTGAGATAGACGGAGACTGTCATGTGAGACGAATCAGCATTGACAGCGCAATCCATGAGACGGATACATGGTCAAAGTGGAGTCCGTATCCGGGAATTACGGTGGAGACGATTATCGAACCGGACGAGAACGGGCATACGAGATATCATAAGATTACCTCCGACGTGGAGTGTACGGCGTATGACTGTGGGTTTGCCATAGCGTGCCGTGATGAGGACAGGATAAAGAGTGAAGAAAGGGGTAATATGGCTTTGGCGGAAAATGTATTTTCAAGATGTGCGGTGAAAAGTCAGAGCGGTGTGGGTGTTGTTCTTGGCACGAGTCCGAACACAAATGTATTGTACCGCAAAACGGTTCTTCCTGCCGTGAGATATGAGATTCCGAAGGGAACGATTGAGATTGTAACAAGAGTAGATTGTGAGAAATTTTAAATATCAGCGTAAATAAGGAGATGCATTATGGCTGTTTTATCGTTGAAGGTGATTAATAAGGACGATCAGGTAAAGTATGTGGCAAGCGGGCAGGACGAGGTGTGTCTTGTGAATACGTCGGAGTATGCCGAGGGAGACAGAATTTGTCTGGAGACGGACGAAAAGAATATTCATGTGTGGTTTCAGGCAGACGACGCACTTGGAGCAGCTTTTGTCTATATTACGGATAACGTTTCCTTTTATATTCCGTTTGGCGAGAAAAGAGTGAGCTATTCGCCGAAAGCGTTTTACGGGAACAGACATTATCTGTACGCGAGAGCTGCAAGAGAGGATGAGATATACGCTTACAGAAATCTTGCTTTAAATCCGTGCGACCAGCATGGAGACACAAACTGCTATCCGCATGCCTTTGCGAATGTGGAGACGAGGGGAGAAGCGGTTTTTGCGGCACGCAATGCGATAGACGGCGTGATTGCAAATCTTGCCCACGGAGAATGGCCGTATGAATCATGGGGAATCAACCGTCGAGACGACGCTTCCATGACGATTGCGTTTGGCAGGGAAGTTGTGGCGGACAGGATTGTTCTTTATACAAGGGCGGATTTTCCGCATGACAACTGGTGGAAGCAGGCAAGACTTACGTTTTCCGACGGGGAAACCATGACGCTTGAGATGGAAAAAAGCGTGAAACCGCATGTATTTAAAATAGAACCCAAAAAAATAACTTCCGTGACAATCGACCAGTTAATCAAGTCGGATGAAGCTTCGCCGTTTCCGGCTTTGACGCAGATGGAGGTATACGGATATGTTGCAAAATAAGGCAAGTCTGTCGTGGCTTGCAAATCCTGAAGTGTTCGCGGTGGGCAGAGAACCTGCCCACTCGGACCATTTTTATTTTGCTTCTGAAAAGGAGATGGAGGAATGGAAGGATTTGGGAACAAATTGTTCCACGTCTTTTAGGCAGTCCCTTGACGGAAGCTGGAAATTTTTTTACGCCGAGAATCCTTCCATGCGGATTGTGGACTTTTACAGAGAGGATTACGACTGCTCGGAATTTGATTCGATAACGGTTCCCGGACATATTCAACTGCAGGGTTACGACCGCTGCCAGTACATCAATACCATGTACCCGTGGGACGGACAGGAGTTTTTGCGTCCGCCGGTGGTCAGTGAAACGTATAATCCTGTGGGAAGTTATGTCCGTTTTTTTGATGTGGATGAGGCGCTGCAGGGAAAAAAACTGTATTTGTCGTTTCAGGGCGTGGAGACGGCAATGTACGTCTGGCTGAACGGGCAGTTTCTCGGATACAGCGAGGACGCGTTCTCTCCAAAGGAGTTTGATATTGCACCTTATGTGAAAAATGCAGGAAATAAGCTGGCAGTCGAAGTTTATAAGAGGAGCAGCGCAAGCTGGCTTGAGGACCAGGATTTTTTCCGGTTTTCCGGAATTTTCCGAGAGGTATACATCTATGCCGTTCAAAACGTCCATATCCGGGATTTGAAGATTACCGCCACGCTTGACGACGCGTATCGTGACGGACTGTTTACGGTGCAGGCGGATATTGTGTGTGAAGAACCGGATAAGGAGAAAAATACGCGCGCGTACTCCGTAGAATGTGAACTTCGCGGCACAGAAGGAAAAACCATAGGCTTATGGGAAGGACTGCCGGAAGGTGAAATCATTCCCGATGTCAGGCAGTGGAGCGCGGAGTTTCCGAATCTGTATGAGGTGATTCTAAGAATCCGTGACGAAAAAGGTCTGATGATAGAGGCGGTCAAAGAACGGGCGGGATTTCGCAGGTTTGAGATGAAGGACGGATTGATGCGCCTGAACGGAAAAAGGATTATGTTTCACGGCGTCAACCGTCACGAGTTTTGTTGTGAGAGCGGAAGAGTTTTGAGTTACGATAAAATGGTCAGCGATGTGAAATGCATGAAAGAAAATCATATCAACGCCGTGAGAACGTCGCACTATCCGAACCAGTCCGCATGGTACCGCTTATGTGACGAGTACGGTATCTATGTGATAGACGAGACAAATCTGGAAAGCCACGGTTCCTGGCAGAAAATGGGGGCGGTGGAGCCCTCGTGGAATGTGCCGGGAAATAAACCGGAGTGGAAAGAGGCGGTTCTTGACAGGGCAAAATCCATGTATGAACGTGACAAGAACCATGCCTGCATTTTGATATGGTCGTGTGGAAACGAATCGTACGCAGGGGAAGATATTTTGGCAATGGCGGAGTATTTCCGGGGACAGGACCCGCACCGTCTGGTGCATTATGAGGGTTGTGTCCACGACCGCAGGTATGCGGACTGTACGGATATGGAAAGCCGGATGTATGCAAAGCCGAAGGAAATAGTCCAATATCTTGAGGGAAATCCTGTAAAACCGTATATCAGCTGCGAGTATATGCACGCTATGGGTAATTCCTGCGGCGGACTGCTGCGGTATCAGGAACTCGAAGAACGCTATGAGAAGTATCAGGGTGGATTTATCTGGGATTTTGTGGACCAGGCGCTTCTGACACAAAATGAGAACGGAACAAAAACGCTCAAATATGGCGGGGATTTTGACGAGCGGGCGACAGATTATCATTTCTGCGGAAATGGTCTTTTGTTTGCCGACAGGAGTGTAACGCCAAAAATGCAGGAAGTAAAGTACCTGTTTCAGGATGTTTTAATTGAACTGACTAAGGAGCGTGTTACGCTCAAAAACAGGTTTCTCTTTGACGACCTCTCGGATTGTGTCATGAGGGTGTGGGCTGCCTGCGAAGAAACGATATTGTATGAAGAAATGATAACCGATATACAAACGCCTTGCGGCGGTCTGCGGTCATTTGAAATTGCAATGGACGCGGCGCCTGCCAATGTGCGGGAATATACGATAAACGTAGAAATAATTAATAAAAATCCGGACTCTTTCGTGCATTTTGTGCGGGAAATCGCAAGAGAACAGCTTATTTTAGAGAATGAAAATTATCATGACAGCAAGGCAGACATTAAGGCGGAGCCGCTTACCGTAGTGGAGGGTGATGTGAATATCGGCGTTATCGACGGTAACACACGGTATTTGTTTTCACTTTGCGAGGGTGGTCCGGTTTCGCTTTGTGTAAATGGCAGAGAGCATATTTACCGCGCGCCGAAACTTTCGTTCTGGAGGGCGCTTACGGATAATGATTTAGGCGGAAAATCCGGTTATGACCGCGCAGGCTGGATGACGGCGGGACTTTTTGCCAAAGTGGAGCGGATTGAAAAATCTATAGAATCCCGAAATCCTTTTGTAAGATATCATTTTCTTCTGCCGGGGATTACCGATGGGAAAGCTGTGATTTCGTATGAATTTGATGACAGAAATCTGTTGAAGGTGACGGCAGAATTTACGGGGACGAAGGAGCTTTATGAAATGCCGCTGTTTGCCGTTGATTTTATGCTCAAAGGAGACTACCATAGATTCCGTTATTACGGAAAGGGACCAATGGAGTGTCAGAACGACAGGGAAGAGGGGGCATTTCTCGGCGTATATGAGAGTACTGCCCGTGAAAATGTGACAAGAAATTTAAGACCGCAGGAATGTGGAAACAGAACGGGAGTGCGATATGTAAAGGTATACAACGAAAAAGGGCAGGGACTTATGTTTATCGCGGATAAAACACCGTTTGAGATGAGCGTACTGCCATACAGCGCTTATGAGCTGGAAAATGCATGGCATCAGGAAGAACTTGCAGACAGTAAGTATACATGGGTGAGAATCTGCGCCTGCCAGAGAGGCGTGGGCGGCGACGATTCCTGGGGGGCGCCTATTGGGGAATTGTACGAATTGGACAGCAGTAAGCCGGTAAAACTAGAATTTTTTGTGAAAGAATTGGATTGACATTTTTTTGCCAAATCATATAATGAATAAAATTGTATATAAAGACGAGGTTTTTCATTATGCAGAGCGTAAAAGAGAAAAGGAATGTTACGAGAGATTTGACGGAAGGCAGCCCGATGAAGCTGATTTTAGGGTTTGCCGTTCCAATGTTATTCGGATTTTTGTTTCAGCAGTTTTATAATCTTGTCGACACGATGATTGTAGGAAAATTTCTGGGAGCGGATGCGCTGGCAGCGGTAGGTTCCACAGGTTCCGTAAATTTTCTCGTCATCGGGTTTTGCATGGGAATCTGCAACGGATTTGTGATTCCGGTTGCGCAGCAGTTTGGCGCAAAGAATTACCGGAACCTGAGAAAATATGTGGCGAACGGTACATATCTGTGCGTGGGATTTTCCGTGGTAATTACGTTTGCTACGGCGGTGTTTGCGAGAGAAATACTGGCGCTGATGAAAACACCGGGAGATATTTTCGAGAGTGCGTATATTTATATTGTGATTATTTTTTGGGGCATACCGGCGACGATGCTCTATAATATGACGTCCGGTATTATCCGTTCTCTCGGTGACAGTAAGACGCCCGTTATTTTTCTTGCGCTGTCGTCAGGTATCAATATTGTGCTTGATATTGTATTGATTTATTATGTGAAAATGGGGGTGGCAGGAGCCGCGGTGGCGACGGTTGTTTCGCAGGCGGTTTCCGGCGTGGGGTGTCTTGTTTTTATGAGGCGCCGTTTTGATATCCTCAGGATGAACCGGGAAGAAAAACGGTTTGACAGGCAGTTCGCGGCAATTTTATGCGGCATGGGGATTCCTATGGGCTTACAGTATTCGATTACCGCAATCGGAAGCGTAATACTTCAGACAGCGGTGAACAGCCTCGGTACGGTTTATGTGGCGTCGGTTACGGCAGGCTCAAAGCTTTCGATGTTTTTCTGCTGTCCGTTTGACGCGCTGGGTTCGACGATGGCAACATACGGCGGGCAGAATGTAGGGGCCGGGAAACTGGACAGAATCGGAAAAGGGTTAAAAGACTGTACGGTTCTTGGCGCCGCTTATTCGGTGTTTGCGTTAGGAATACTTGTATTATTCGGGAAGCGGCTTACGCTGTTATTTGTCAGCAGTGGGGATGTGGAGATTATCGGATACGCATACAGGTTTCTTCTTGCGAATTGCACGTTTTATTTTCCGTTGGCGATAGTCAATATATTCCGTTTTTTGATTCAGGGGATGGGGTTCAGCCAGTTTGCCATTCTTGCAGGCGTGTTCGAGATGGCGGCAAGAACCGTTACCGGATTTATTTTAGTTCCGCTGTGGGGTTACGGCGCGGCATGTTTTGGAAACGCGATGGCATGGATTTTTGCGGATATTTTCCTGATACCGGCTTACTTTATCTGCATGAAACGGCTTCGGAAGAAATTTAGGCCGGCTGTTTAATCTGTTTTTAATGAGATATTAATGTAAAAAAGATGGAAAGTACTGAGCAAATTATGTATAATAAATTTAGTGCATATGGTTGGAATTTTGTAGGACAATATCAAAATCCTGCCGGCGGAGGAGACGATTTATTATGACATGGTTAATTGTTTTGCTATTGATAGGCTACGCGGTGAAAGGGGACCGGAATAATTTCTTTACGGGAAAACAGTTTAATACGTTAAAAAAGTGGATAATTGGAATTTTTCTGGTCAGTATATTCTCGTCGTTTATTCCTTCGCTTTTAATCGCTTCTTTTGCGCTTTCACCGGTTTTGCTGCCGATTATTATTGTGGCGGTGATAGTTTCAAAAAAGAAGAAGAAGAAGAAGGAGGATACTGTGCAGCGGGGGGGCAGCGTCAACCAGAAGAACGATACGTCAGGTTCTTATTATGGGTATGGAAACGCGCCGAAGCGTACTGTCAGCAGCATACTTCCAAGAGAAGCCTCCAAACGGCGTAAGATAATCGAGAAGTTTAATAAAAAGTATGAGTTGTATCTGACGGAGAGTCAGATACAGCGGATTGTAGACGCTTCCTACTATTCGGTAGAGTGGGAAAAGGAAATCGCCGACATGAATAAGGAATATAATTCCGTCTACGAGTGGTTTCAGGGACAGACGGGGTGGCTGCGCGCTTATTTGAAGGTTTTCAAGGTACAGAGCGTGTGTTCCGATTTTGGGCAGCAGAAACAGATATGCTTTTCGGAGTTTGACCAGGTGTTCCGCGAGATAAACTTTGCGTCTTATTATTCACAGGATGAGGCGATTCGTGATATGAACGATAAATTCTTTACGGATTTCAATGATATTTCGTTTATGATAGCTTACCGCTTCCTTGAGTCAAACGGCAGGAAGTATGATTTGACGAAGAGAAATGTTATTAAGAATGAAAGCGAGACGGATATTCTCGCGCGTAAGTATGACAGGATGCCGTCGCATTAAATGTGTATGAAAAAAGCCTCATGTAATCAGGATAGTCTTATTACATGAGGCTTTATGTTTTATTTTCTCTTTTTTACTGCCTCTGTTAGGAGATATTCTATCTGACTGTTAATGGAGCGGTAATCGTCTTCTGCCCACTGCGCAAGTTGATTCCAAAGACTGGGGGAGAGGCGCAGCAAAATCTGCTTTTTTGCTTTCTCTTTTTCTTTGATGGTCTTTTCTTTTTGCAGAATTTCCTGTTCCATCTGATGAATACGTTCGAGCCTCTCCTGCAGGGCTTTTTCTTTTTCATCAAATAGGGCATCGCTTGGTGATGTCTCTATTTTTTCTAATTTATCAGCCATATTTTACTCCGCTTTCTTAATAGATGCTGCCGCTGTTGACAATCGGCTGCGCATCCTTGTTTCCGCAAAGAACGACCAGGAGGTTGCTGACCATGGCGGCTTTGCGTTCTTCGTCAAGAACGACGATATCTTCCTCACCTAGCTGGTCAATCGCCATTTTTACCATACTGACGGCGCCTTCGACAATTTTCTGCCTTGCGGCGATAATGGCGACAGCCTGTTGTTTTTGCAGCATGGCAGCGGCAATTTCTTCGGAATAGGCGAGGTTGGTGATGCGGACTTCTTCAATAACAAGACCGGCGTTTCGTACCTTTTCAAGGAGTTCGGCGGTCATCGTCTCGGCAATTTCCTGGCTGCTGCCGCGCAGTGTTTTTTCGTCGGTATCTTCCTCCATTGTGTCATACGGATACAGTCGTGCGATGTTGCGGATAACGGAATCACACTGGACGGAGAGAAATTTATTGTAGTTTTCCACGTTCAGTACCGCCGTTGTCGGGTCCTCGACATGCCAGATTACGTTGACGCCGATAATAATCGGGTTGCCCAGAGCGTCGTTGACTTTCTGTTTGGTGTTGATTAAGGTCATCGTTTTTAGAGAAATTTTCTTGGTGAATGTGTTGACCGCGACGTTATTTTCTCCGTTAGCCTTAATGGAAATTGAATTTGTTACCGCCGGGTTGATTGCCGTACAGAACGGATTTACAAAATAGTATCCCGGTTCTTTTAATGTGCCGTAATATCTGCCGAATAGTGTAAAAACAAGCGCTTCATTCGGATTGATGTTCTTTAAGCCGCCGCATAATATGCAAAATACAATCCAGCCCACGATGCCTGCGCCGAGCAAAATGCCTCCGGCAACGTAATGCATGCTGCTAAGGTCAATCACTCCAAACACGAAGGCCGCGGTTGAGAGAATTAATCCCAGCAGAATTGTTAAAAGCATGACGATACCGTTCGACGCGGGCGCTGTTTTCTCTGTAATATGTTTATGTTCCATATTGATACCTCCTGATGGATTCACCATCTATAAAATGATATTATTTTGATATCATTAGTATATCAATAAATGTAATGAGTGTCAAGAGCAAATTAAAATTTATTATTCGGAAGAATATGGAAACCCGGAAAAAGAATAAAACCGTTTTGCGTCATAAATACTATCCGTAAAGGAAGGTAAATAAGAATGGTTCAGACCGGTTTTTTTATATTTGTAATTTGTTCCGTTTTCGGATGGGGGATCATTCCCGCCTGCCCGGTACGGGCCTCCCACAAACTGCAATGCATAGCTTACCACATTCT
>CAJTZH010000080.1 GCA_910584325.1 uncultured Lachnospiraceae bacterium
TCTGAACGATATGCGCCAGAAGCTGGTTTTCATAATCATTGTTCAATGCCTTCATCGTAAAATCTCTGTCAATTTTCACGATATTTGGCATAATGGACGCGATATTCGTCAGATTGGAATAGCCTGTACCGAAATCATCAATCGCAATCAACACACCATGATTTTTAAATTTATTCCAGACGTTTCTTGTAATTGAAGAATTTTCGATATAACCGCTCTCCGTCAGTTCTACAATCACACTGGACGGTCTTAAATGAATATCCTCAATGCTGTCCGCAATCACTTCAAACACCGGACTCTTAATCATCTGAATATATGACAAATTAATCGTCACACGAAAATCCGGTTCCACTTTCTGACACTCCTGACACATAAGCATCGCGTTCCTGATAATCCATTTACCAACCGGTATAATTAAACCGCTCTCTTCCAGTATCGGTATAAACTCAATAGGGGAAATCATCTCATTGTCCGATATCCAGAACCGAATCAACGCCTCCGCGGCATACAATTTCTTCTCATCCGCTTTCATAATCGGCTGGAAATACAGTTCAAATCCTTCAAAATCGTTGCCCACAGCGGCACGCATCGCCTGCAGAATCCTTCTTTTGCGTAAAAAACTGCCATAATCCTTCTCGTCAAAGAAATATATCTGGTTTTTCCCTCTGCGCTTAGCCATTGCCAGTGAAAACTGAGATATCTTTGATATCTCGTTATAACTGCCAGCCGTAACATCCGATTCATTCAGCACGGTCCCGGCAGAAACCGTAAAGATAACTTCATAGTTATTATTCTCAATGAACTCATCAACTGTCGTTCTAATGCGCTGATAAAGCTGCTTCGCACCATCCCTTCCTCCTCCGGCAGTGTCCAGAACAACAAATTCATCCGCCACAATACGAAAAACGCGCTGTCCTTGTTCCAAAGAACGTTCAATGCATTCCGCCACAGAACGCAGCACAAAATCTCCGTACTGCACGCCGAATTTCTCATTGACTTCCTTAAAATCATCCAAGCCTACCCTTAAAACAAAACCCTTTGGCAGTCCGCCTTTAAACGCGTCAAAAACCTTCTTAAACGTCTCCTCGCTCAAAAGTCCGCTGGTATTATCCGCTTTCTGCTTTAAACCGATTTCATTAATACAGCCTATCATAATCTTAATATCATTCTCGGGTTCCTCGATTAATCTGCCCTGACAGTTAATCCAGACAGGCGAACCGTCAATGCCAATCCATCGGTAATCCAAATCATGATAATCATGCACTCCTGAAAGCAGCAGATTTAAATCTTCCGTGATGAGATTGATGTCGTCCGGGTAAACAAAAAGACTGTGCGAATACACGACGTCGTGAAATGCATTTGCCGGCAGTTTAAACCGCTCCAAAGCCTTTTTTGCTATGTAGTAGACGTCATTATTAATATCATAAACATATAAGAAATCATCCATGCAGGGTGCAAAATTTTCTATTATTTCCTTTATTCTCTCAAAAAGTTCCAGCGATGGATTATTGGTCATATCCTCATCCTCCTTTCGGATATGTTAATAGCCCGTACATTTTATTCTTATTCTATTATACGCCAGAATGTTTAAAAGTAAAAGACCATTTTCGAAAAAAGGAAATTTATACTGTAAAAAACTCATGCATTCTCGGTCATCAAAAGCACGCTGAGCCGAAATTCCCCATTTTCGTGCGCGATCTCAATATCCCCGTGATATTTGCGCGCCACTTTTCTGATACTGCCGATACCGTATCCGTGATTTTTCGCATCCTCTTTCGACGTCTCCGGCAGCATACTGTCTTCGTTCCAGACAAGCTTTCCCGTAAATCTGTTTTTTATCTCAATGATAAAGACATGATTTCTGTTATATGACAAAATGTGTATATAGGGATTTTCGCAGTTTTCGCTTGCGCTGACGGCATTTTCCAACGCGTTATTGAGTATAATGCTGACATCAAAGACATCAATCCCCACAGAATCGGTATAATAAAATTCACATAAAAAAGAAATTCCCTTTTCCGTCGCTAATCGCTGCTTTTCTGTCAAAATCACATCCGTAACAGGGTTCCCGCTCCTGATTACTGCTGCCGTCTCTTTCAGATTTTCCTTTAACCGCAGCAGATACCGTTCCAGTTCCTGCCGCTCGTTTTTCATAAACAGCGATTCCAGCACCATCACATGATTTCCCATATCATGTTTCAGGCTGCGGATATCCTGATACAGTTTTTCTACTTCCCCGATATGTCGCTTGATATTTTCAATTTGTTCTTCAAGAACAATCGTCTCTTTTTCTTTCTGCTGGCTCGCTTTCATGCTCTGGTAGACGGCGATAACGACCAGCATCACCAGAAGCGCTATCAACTGATATAAATACAACAGACTATGATATTCCCCATGCATGCGCCAGACATACTTTCCCAAATCCTGCTCATAAACATTCGAAAAAAAAGAAAATACGATTTTTCCCACAAAAATGGATCCATATGGAATCAGAAGCCAAATCAGTTCTTTCACTGAGATATTTTCTTTCTTATAGATATATATTCTATGGATAATACAAATCAACCCATATAAAATCAGTATTCTTAAAAAGTAATACAGACATTCCGCTATAATATAGACACCGAACTGGAACCATACCCGCTGTGTCATATAAGTTGTTATAATGATGGTATCAAACAAAAAATTACGGAATACGAGTGCAATCGTTGCAATCCACTGAAGCAGGAATATGGTAAACACAAGAAACAATTTCTGCTGCGCATTTCTTCTGTCAAGAAGATACATCAATGCAAAAAAAATCATCATTCCTGCCACATATGGATATCTGACCGAAATCGGAAGCAAATACAGCACTGCCATCACCGCGAAGTAAGGAAACCATATCCTGTATACATATCTGTTTTCTTTCATAAACGGCTTAACAAACCGGCAAAACATCAAGCCTTCTATCGCAATGCCGATAACCGCACATAAATCATATACAACATCCCAGTAAAATCTTAATTCATCCATACTAAGTTAAATTTCCCATTCTACGGTTAAACCGCAGATATGCTTTCACAAACTCCTGATAATTCTGCTTTGCCATCAGCGCCTGCCCTTTCTCAAGCCAGATTGTCGTGCTGTCGTATTTTTTCACATAGCGAAAGTTAATCAGATACGCCCGGTGCGGACGAAAAAAATCTTCTCCGACTTTTTTCTCCAGTTCCTTCATTTTACCGTAATATTCAATATCGGAACATAACGTATGCAGCATCACCTTTCTGTCGAATACCTCCGCATACACAATGTCGTCCGGATAAACGACAATATGTTTTCCATGCGATATTATCATAAAAGACTGTTTTGTATCGGTCATTTGGGATTGTTCCTGATTTTCATGACACCGCTTTACTGCCTTTTGCAGTACTTCGTAAAATTTTTCGTTCGTAAACGGTTTGACAAGATAATGGAACGCGTCCACGTCAAATGCCTGAAATACATATTCCTCTATCGCCGTCACAAAAATAATAACCGTCTTTTTATCTGTTTTTCGAAGAATCTTCGCGGTTTCCATCCCATTCGTTCCCGGCATCTGAATATCAAGAAATAAAATATCCGTCAGTGTCTTTTCACACAGTACTTCCTGTCCCGACTCATATAAAATAACTTCCGCTTTGGGTAAAAGGCGGTTCACCTTTTCTTTTATGAACTCCCGAACCTCTTTTTCGTCATCACATACTCCGATTCGCATAATTTCCCTTTCCTGACAGTCCGGCATATTACATTCATTATAACAGAACAAGGGCGTTTTTTTGATAAAATGTTGTAAAACGGATGTTTTTTGTTGTAAAATCAGTGCTGTTTCCCTGATAGTTTTCCTCGATAAACAATAATTCATCCCCGCTTCGCAGGCTGTCAATCAGCCTTTCCCTCTCCCTGTTTTAAAAATACCATAATTTGACATCACAATGCGTCAGCGGCAGAAAAATTTCCTCCGGCTGCGGATACGGCGTCCCGATTTCTGACAGATATACGCCGCAATGTCAGGCACTTTTTCATGAAAATTGCCATAGCGGAAAAAACCTCGAAACTGCGGTTTCATTTCTAATAACGTACAGTAAATTTTCTTCATGGATATATCAAGACTTCCAAACGCCGAGACCTCATCCATAAATAATTCCATCGCTTTTCTTGCGTCATTTAACGGACTGTTTAAATCGTCGGACTGGATCTTATCGTCTTTTAACAGCTTATGGTAAGGTTTATACGGAAATAACAGCGGGGAGAGATACAGCGTATCAATGACGGATTTTGCCCCCGCAGATTCAATAACGGAAAAAATATATTTTAAATCAAACTTGATAATATTGTGACCACATATATACGTTGTATTTTTGATAAATTGCTCAAACTCCCCCAAACTTGCGGAATGAAACTGCATACCATCCGCAGAAAGAACCGGCAGTTGTGTTCTCACTGCGCCGATATCCTCCACCCTGTTATCGGATGGATTGACCTCCGTATCTATAAATACAATGTCTTCACTTCGTGTATATTGTGCCATCGCTTTATCCCCTCAGTTTCAGGATTTTCATGTATAAATGAATTGATACTCCTTATTATAAAGAATGACTGTTTAAAATTCAATAGATATCGCTACAGATTGTTTTCAAAAAACGCTCTCATGCCCTCACAGGCGCTTTCCTCGTCGGCTCCTTCCACCTGTATCTCCACAGTATCGCCGCACTTTACGCCAAGCCCCATCAATGCCATCAGCTTTGTCGCCGCCGCGGATTTTCCGTCTTTTACAACCAAAATGCTGCTCTCATAGTTCTTCGCCTCTTTTACAAGCAGTCCTGCCGGTCTCGCGTGAATCCCCACCTCATCTTTGATTACATATTCGAATTTCTTCATCGCAACTCCTCCTTAATAATCTACCGTCTATTATTTCCTTTTCCGGTAAAATTATTTATAGTTACGATTCCATATTTGCTTCAAATTCTTCTATTGTAGCCGCTTTTGCAGCCAGCACAATCCAGTTTTTTAATTTATCAATATTTTTCTCCACCTGAATCCGCTCCTGAAGTTTCTCGGGAATTGCTCCATGACATAAAAGAAGCTGCGTAATTCCCTGAGCAACTCCCTGAATAATTCCTTCATGCACTCCCGCATTCCAATAACGGTCAATTAATTCACACATAGAAATTCCTCCTTCCTGTTCTCCGCCTTCCAAATCTTCCAGAATCTTCTCAAATCTGCTGATGCCATCCGCCGTTTATCTGGTAAAATGTTTCCGTAGGAGCCGGACACAAACGTTTGCTACGCACATTTTTACTCCCACAATACAGCAATGCATTTACAATATCCGCAAAAACATCCGGATACTGTTCTAACTGCTTTTGGCTGATATCTTTCTTTCCCATATTTATTTTTTAATGTGGTATCATGTATATCAATAGTAAAAAGATAAAATAACTCTCTATGCATAAAACGATTTTATCCGAAAATCAACTACAGAATATGTAAGATAAAACAGAAAAAAGAATCATACTGAACCTTCAATGAAAACATCCTCTTGAAAAAAGTTTAGAACAAAATGGAGAATAAGTCAATAAAAATTTCAAAAATCGGGAGCAGACATTCAAATCATAGATTTGTCTGCTCCCGTACATAATAGCGCTAACGGTTCAGAATGCCGTTTTTATTCCTCCATACTTTACTTTTACTATTTGCAGCCTTACAAAACAATGAATCTGTAGAATAAATCCCTGTCAAATAAGAAAGTAACTGCACATAATGTGCCTTTCTGACATTTGATACCCGTTCAGAATTTCGCTGGTAAAGAAGCGTTTTTTGCCGTGTCTTAGTTTTCTTATATTCACTTTTTTCATTCGAATACCCTTTCAGCCAATAAAAAGTACTTCCATCAGCGTTCACTACCATACCTGCGCTCTTTACCGGAGGGCTTAATGCTTTGATTCCTGCCTGTTCTTTAGAACTACAAAATTCCTTTATGGCTTTTTCAACTTTACGTTTTATTCCGTTCCATTTCCAATAACGTTTCCGGCGAAATCCGCACATAATTTGTACAGCCTTCTACACCGGAATCAACAAGTTTCTGATAATTTACTGACGACTGCACATCCAATGTTACATTGTGATTTTTCCGCCCGTTATTTTATCAATAATTCTCTGAATTCGTTCCCGTTTGCTATGGTCAAAGCCGATGTAAAACCGCTCAATCCACTGCGTGTTATTGACAGCATCAGCTCTCTTCCCGCAAAATTTCCAAGCGTCGTACTCCAATCCATCATACCTCACGCTCCATCCCTTCCACGAGATTCTCTGATAAGCTTTGCCTATTCTGTTCAAGATTTATTTCGTCTTCCTCATTTTCAGTCTCACAGTCATTCGGCAGTGTTGTGGGTTTCGAAATTTCAAGGCTCATTGTCGTCTCCATGCCGCCAATATTCATTGTCACTACCAAAACTCTGGAACCGTCAGGCTTTACAACGATATCCGATGTTGTTTCCGATTCGTTCTCTTTTGCTTCCAGTGCCCTCTCCAGACTTGCTTTGCGAAGCGCCGCCTGCTTTTCTCTTTTCGCCCTGTTTATCGCGTTCACTTCTGCCACGCGCTTTGGCGAATCCGCGCATCCGCTGATATAGGTAACGCTCCCATCCTCATGGATTACCACGCCGCAGGGTTGATAATCGAGTCCCTTCGCCGCGCAAATCGCTGTCTGCCTTGGAATATCGGCAAAAAACGCATCAATTTTTCTTTCGTAATACGCTGCCTTCCTCGGTTCTTTTGCCATCTGCTCCAAAATATTCGGCGCAATCACAACATCATTTCCCCGCATGCTTTTTCCTGCTTTTTCGAGACTTTCCCTGTCTTTTCCGATACTTTGGATAGTAACGTTTCCATACCTCTTTTCCAGATATTTTCTGTAATTTTCTACCCCTGTTGTATCATCTGCCGCTCCCGCGTTTTGAAGCTGTCCGTTAAAGCTCACGCCGTCTGACGCCGATGCTGTCACCTTCCTTTGCATTTTGTTTGAAACATCCATGCGCCAAGCATTTGCACGCATCTGTACCACGCTGTTAAACTCCATCTTCCTCTCTCCTTTCGTTTTTCATCATGATTGATAAAGTAAATACGTGATTATTTACCGACCAATCCACCGCACCGTAATATTTTTCCACGGCTTTTTTGATGTTGATAAGACCCATACCGTGAATCCCGCTGTCTGTTTTATCCGTTGCCGGAAATTCCGCCTCTTTTTTGCGAATTAACATTCCGTCAAAACTGTTTTCTATTTCTATAAAAAGCAGTTTCCCTTTCACAAATGAAGATAAACGGACAAAAACCGCTTTCTTTGGTTCTTTCTGTTTTAATTTCCTGCACGCCTCAATCGCATTATCCAACGCATTTCCAAGAATAATTCCGATATCGTAACCATGAACTGCCATATCAGGCGGAAACCAAAGGTTTTGCGCGTCCATTGTAAAATCCGGTATATCCCTGATGATGTCATGATATTTCATATCAAGCAGAATATCCGCAACACCGTTTCCCGTCCGAAACGTAAAATCCAGTCTGTCCATGCTTTTATTCAAATCTGCTAAGTATGACTGAAGCTGTTCGTCCTTTTTTTCTCCGCTCTGCGCCGCAAGCTGTAAAATCACGGAAAGCGTATTTTTCATATCATGCTTCATCCCCCGGATTCCGCAATGAATCCGCTCCAGTTCCTCTAAATGCTCCCCAAGATTATGAACCTGCTTTTCCAGAATCATTCTGCCGCTTTTTTCCCTGTTGAGATTCAGCATATCCTGAAACAGTTTCACCCCACATAATATAGAAAATAACGCTGACAAAAGAATGAGCGGAACCAGCAAAAGCAGCACGGGATATCTGTCAAACAGTAATTCTGCGACGCCGTTATTTACGGTTATGATAATAATCCGCAAAAACACGCAGATAAGCAGTCCCACAAGTCCCGGCGTTACCAGAAACCAAAGCTCTGTTTTCCGAAATTCCACGTTTTCCTCACGAAAATACGATGCCGTCTTTTTCAGTGAAAAAAAGAGCAAAAACGCGTATGTCGCCTGCATCAGCAGTTGGGACAATACGAGCGTCATTTCTGTGAGCATCTCAAGGTTTTCACTAAACCATCCGAACCGTTCCATGCCCCAGACCCACACGTCCATCAGCCTGCTCCCCGCCATTAAAACCATATATGACAGAAAAAAACTGATTTCATTGACCGCGAGAAATGTTACAACAAGAAATACCGTAACCGCTTTTGCCGCCTTATAAAAGCAAACTGCGAGAACAGATAATATACATACCGTCAAAATCAGCCGTTCAAACGTTCTTAGCGTTCCGTAATCCACGGTCAGCATATTAGCAGCGGTTACCTGAAATATTGCATAGAAAACTGCTACACAAATTCCCGTCGGTAGGAAACGAATTTTGATGCGTCTGTATTCGAGAAAATTTCCGTAAAAAAACTGCAGGCAGAATCCCTGTAACAGCACGGAAATGATTTCCAGCACATTACCAAATAAATGAACCATTTCCCAGTCCTCCGTTTTTCACAAACCGCATATATGTCTTGACAAATTCGCTATATTTTTCTTTTGACAGATAAACGGTTTCTCCATTGCTTAAGGTGATGTCTTCACCGCTGTATTCCGCAATATAAATCATATTGACAAGATACCCTCTGTGACAGCGGTAAAAGCCGCTGCCAAGCTGTGATTCCAGTTCGTTCATGGACGCGTATATTTCGATATTCTTTTCTTTTGTGTGAATTTCCACCTTTTTTCCTCTGCTTTCAACATACAGAATATCGTTTTTGAGAAATGTCATACTCCGTTTTTTTGTCCTGATGAGCAGCGGTTCCTGCTCCTGTTTTCTGCGGCTTTCGACCTCCCATGCCGCGCGTCGGAGCACTTCCGTAAATTTCGTTTCATCGATGGGTTTTAGCAGATAGTGAAATGCCGACACATCAAACGCCTCAAACACATATTCTTTCATCGCCGTAATAAAAATAATGACCGTTTTATCATTCTGTTTTTCACGCAGCGCTCTCGCCGTTTCAATGCCGTTTATACCGTCCATCTGTATGTCAAGAAATACCATGTCATACAATTTTTCTGCCGCCAGCAGCTTCCTTCCCGAATCATAAATGTCAATACAAGAATCTGCCATTCGTTTTTCAATCAACTCTTTTATCTGCCGGCAAATGACTTCTTCATCATCGCATACCGCTATATTCAAAACGTTCATCTCCGCTTCCTGTCCAAATAAAATATGTACTTTATAGTTACCTGTTATATCGGCACAAATACAGCATACTTTCGTCAATAGGAACGAAACCGTCCGCAAAGGGAATGAAATGAGTAAAAATACTTTTTTATGGAAAAAATAAGAATGATTTGATTATCGAAACCTGATGAAACACAAAATGAAACGAGGAAGAAACGATGCAGGAAACATTTTACGGCTGGTATCTGAAATGTCAGTCTGATACCGGCACGCTGGCAGTCATACCGGCAATTCACCACACAAAACATCGCACAACATGTTCTATCCAGCTCATTACCGATAACACGGCACAAACCGTCACATTTCCCGGCAAAGCATTCTGCCGCAGAGGAAAAATGATTTCTATCGAAAAAAACTACTTTAGTCCGAGAGGTATGCGGCTGTCTGTCAACACGCCGAATCTATCCGTCAAAGGCGTGCTTCAATTCGAAGCTCTCACACCGTTAAAATATGACATTATGGGGCCGTTCGCGCTGATACCGTTTATGGAATGCCGCCATCATGTATGGAGTATGCGCCATGCGGTTCGCGGAACGGTATCTGTAAATGAGAAAAACTATTCCTTTCAAAACGCCTACGGATATTGGGAGGGCGATTCGGGCAGGTCTTTTCCCAAAGAATACGCGTGGACGCAGTGCCTGTTTCCGGAAGGTTCCCTTATGCTCTCCGTTGCCGATATTCCGATGGCAGGTCTGCGCTTTACGGGAATTATCGGGGTTGTGCTGTGGAAAGGACGGGAATACAGACTTGCTACCTATCTGGGCGCAAGAGCGGTTACTATCGAAAACGGTGTTCTGCGCATTGTTCAGAACGATATGAGACTGGAAGTCCGGTTACTGGAAAAAAATCCCCATCCTTTGAATGCTCCCGTCATGGGAAATATGACGCGGACCATCCACGAAAGCGCCGCCTGCACGGCATACTACCGCTTTCAAAAAGCCGGTCAGACGCTTTTTTCTATTAAAAACAGCCGGGCTTCGTTTGAATACGAGTATTCCACATAAAAACAGGCTGTGAAAGTCTGCACAGCCTGTTTTGGTTAAATCCTGATATCCAACGCCCGATACAATTTATGAAATTCGTTTATTTTTTCCGCCTCCGACAAACTGTCCGCGTTTTCCAAAACGGACGCCGCCATATTGTCCGACAGCTCTTCCTGCGAAAGATTCTCCGAAAGCGCTTCCGTCATTTCCTCCGTCAATTCTTCCGTGAGATTTTCTGTCAGTTCCTCCGTTAGTTCTTCTGTTAATTCTTCGGTGAGCTCCTCGAGTTCTTCCATCGTTTCTGACAGCAGACCCTCGTTCTCGTCCGTTCCACGCGCTTCCTCGACAAGTTCCTCCAGCCGTTCCTCCTGCGTCTTTGGTTCGAGCTTTTCTGCCGCTTTGGCAATCTCTTCTCCACGCTCTTTTGCTTCTTCCATTACATGGAACATCTGGGAGTTATTATATTCTTGTTTCGCTGCTGCTATCTGATCTTCATAAGTATGAAACAACTCCAGTTTTCTGCTGATTTCTTCCATGCTGTCGCCCGTCATGTTTTTCAGATTGTCTTTCTGATTTTCCAGAAACGCAATCTGATTATCCCGCTTTTCCTGCCGCTGTAATTTTTCCTGCGTGCTTTTTAAACCGCCGTTTTGAAACAGATTTCTGTTTCCTACAAAAAAACTGTTTTGTTGTAACTGTATCTTCATGTAACCGCCTCCTGTCGCTTCTGCCTGATACTGGTCAGCATAAAAAGTCTGACCGCAATGATTGATTTTTATAGTAGTATTTTCGGCACGTTCTTTCCGATACAAAAGCGAAATGTCATGAATCGCCTGGTTTTTGTTGTAAACTCCCAGTCCCAGGAAAACTTAGACAAAAAGCCGCCCCAATAACAGACAAATCAAAAAAGCGATAATGCCGCTGCACAGTGCTAACAAAACCTTCTGATATGGCCGTTTTCCCGTTTCCTGCCATTTTTCCATCTCATCCAATCTTTTGCCCTGCATAAACGCCACAATTTCTTTGTAAGTATGAATATCGTTTTCTTTTTTTATCTGCTCTGCCTTATACGCGAACAGCAGCGTGACAGCAAATAATGTCCCCCACGGTATAAAGGCATAAAAGCCCAGCCATGCGGCAAGCGGCACCGCCAAAATAACCGTTGCCACAAGCAGAATTGTGTAAATCATACCGTATCTGTTTAATTTCTGAATTTCCGCTTCCTTTATTTCTTTTTCCATCATTTCAACATCTCCTTTTACTAATTGGTCAAGAGATACATTGAATAATGCGCTTAAAAGAAGCAGACTGTGAATGTCGGGATAGTTTTTCCCGTTTTCCCAATTCGAAATGCTCTGTCTGCTCACATAAATTTTTTCGGCTAATTCTTCCTGAGAAAGATTCAGACTATCCCGGTACTTTTTTATCTGACTGGGAAGTACCCAGCAATTTCCCTGTTCTGTCTTCATAGCAGCTCCCATTTTTATTACCTCCTTTGGTGTAAATTTGTACTCCTGACAATACAAATATTATCCTCAGGTTAGCTCAAATTCTACCAAATATATTTTACATGAGCCGTATTTGCCGTGTCAAATGTGTTTTACGTCTGAATTTTTAGACGTTCCGGGTATACAATTCAGTTAAACTATATATTTTAAATTTCTATAAACTTGTCACCAGCATTTCGTAACTTACTCGGAGCTTTTTCTTCACCTATTAATACAACTTGTTTTCCTTTTGCTCTTAATTCTTTTGCAGTATCAGACCACTTTTTTGTGCCTTCATCATTCTGAAGTCCGCAGACCCGCACCGAGGTTATCCTCCCTTGTTTTTTCGCAGTTTTCATGATGCTGTCGGCTTTTTTATAACTGATATTCTCTGCATCAATATACACCGCCACATTTGCCTTTTCTGTTTTCTTCTTCATTTTACTTCTCCTTTATATCATGTTTTTTTATATTTAAAAAGGGACATCGAATACCGCATATGACGATTCCTCGTAGGAATCTAAATATCATACGCTCATATTCAATGTCCCTAGAAAATTGTATTCTCTAATTACATTGCCCCGTGTTTTTCTTCGTAAGAGGAACACTCGCCACAGACAAATTTGCCCTCGCTTTCAATAATCCTATTAAGTTATCTTTCATAATAAAAATACCATTCACATCATTATTAAAACGGGATTATACGAAAACCTCACCTAATTACAAACGAAAT
>CAJTZH010000081.1 GCA_910584325.1 uncultured Lachnospiraceae bacterium
AAACTACCGCATTAATTTTATCAGTCCTTGTAGGAGGGCTTGGTGTTGACCGCTTTTATCTTGGTTACACTGGTATGGGGGTTCTCAAACTTTTAACAGTTGGTTGCTTTGGAGTTCTTTGGATTATCGACATCATTAACATTGCAACTGGGAAACTTACTCCGGCAGATGGTTCTGGATATGATGAAGATTTGATGGTTACTTCTGCTTCTGCACAGCATGTGGTTAATGCTTATGATGCACTTGAAAAAGTTGCGAATCTTCATAAGCAGGGCGTACTGAGTGATGAAGAGTTCAATAAAATGAAGGCTGACCTTCTGGAAAAGATGTGATAATTATGGAGAAAAAAAGTGGTTTACGTTATGTGGCAGGCGCGGTATATGTTGTTTATGCTATATTGAATATTATTGAATTAGTTCAAACTGGGTTTTGGATTTGGACTTTTTTGAGCGTTGTAGGTGCTGTTTTAGTCGCAGCAGGATTGTTCATTGCTCTTCCTGTTCTATCTGCTATTGGAAGTGGAGTTTGTGGGATTGAACCAATCAGAATGCTTATTGTATATTTGAGTTTTTCTGTAGATAGTTGGTTCCCGAAGCGATATATTTTCATAGCATTTCTTTTTGTTGCATTCTGGATTCTTTTAGTTATAGCTTGTTTAAATACAGAAAACGCTAAGCAGCTTGGCATAGTTGCTGGAGTTGTAGCTATTGTTAGATTATTGGCAATTTTTATTATGGATGGTCTTTATCAGTTTACTTTTATGGGAGTATTGTGGCAGGTTATCCTCATTGTAGGAGCAATTTTGCTTGGTTTTGCTTATACCGGGGTACAAAACAAGAATATTACTGCGCTAAGTGCGAGTACGGCTCAGAGAACTAAGAGCGTTGCGTCTGTTGGAAGTCAGATTGAGCGTCTTATAAATCTGAAGAGCCTTCTTGATAGCGGTGTTATTACTCAGGAAGAGTTTGACGCAAAGAAAAAGCAGATTTTAGGGCTTTAAGTTATTTGGAATCAATATATAAGGCAAGCCGAGGCAAACAGCCTCGGCTTATTTTGATAATGGTTCGGGTATCAAATTCTGATTCACGGAACAAATGTTATTTTTGGGGGATCTCAAGGTATGATAGAGGGCTTAGGAATATTATGTTTTGTTATCAGATTATATTGTTTGTAATTACTAATGTCAGTATGCTAAAATATTAGTGGTGATGCTTACTTTAAGATTTGTGCACATGGAAAATACTTTATAAGCAGAATTTACAAATTAAAATTCATTATGCTATTCATGGATAACCGATGGTGAAAGTTATGAACAGATATCGTGTGGTAATGAGCAAGTGGTCTATAAGTAGGTGTTGTACAAAGCAGCCTCAATTTAATTGCAAAGGAGTAATCCCATGTCCCCAACAAATACAAGCAAATACCTAAGTCTAATCCTGCGTCACAAACCGGAGACAATCGGCATCCGTCTCGACGAGCACGGATGGGCAAATGTGGATGAATTAATCGCAGGAATTGCCAAGACGCATAAATTTAATATGGATATCTTGGAGGAAATTGTCAGGACTGATGACAAGCAGAGATATTCCTTTAACGACGACAAAACGCTTATCAGAGCCAATCAGGGGCATTCTGTTTTAGTAGATGTAGAGCTTGAAGAAATGGAACCACCGGCGGAACTTTGGCACGGAACAGGAGAAAAATTCGTCACTTCCATTGAACATCAGGGATTGATTCCAAAAAGCAGACTATATGTACTTTTGTCAAAAGATAAAGAAACGGCGGTAAAGGTAGGGAAACGTCACGGAAATCCGGTTCTTTACACTGTAAAATCCGGTGAAATGTATCATGACGGGTATCCGTTTTATTTATCCAAGAATGGAGTATGGCTTACCAAACAAGTACCGGTAAAATATCTGAAAAAACAATAATATTTGCGTAGGCGTATGCCGCAAAGAAGCAGAATAATAAAGCATCGGTACGCTATTTACAAAAAGGAGTTTCCATGAAAATATACTTTGACACCGAGGGACTAATTGAAAGCAATCGACTGTATTTTGAAGAGGAAGAAGCGCCATATTCCCTGTTTTCCAGCGTCAGTTCCGTATATCCGTTTGTGAAATACGAAGAAGAATTGGCGGAAATCAATGATTATTGCTGTTTTATATTGTGTCAGTTGGAAAACAAATTAAAAGAGCTTATAAAAGATTCTGACGTTCCGTTTGAACTGGTAAAAAGTTATCAGCGTGAAAAACAGACGAAAAAGGATTTAAACGATATTTTTGACCCTGCATATATGTTCTCTCCGGTAACCACCTGGGAAAAACTCTCCCGTGATATCAATAAATGTACGTTGCTATTGCTGATACTGTCTTACTTGGAGTCTTCGCTGAATGAAATTGCGAAATGGTTTTGCGAGGAACGTTTGATTTCGCTGGGGCAAAAGGAGAAAGGGATCAGTGCAGTCGCATTTTATCTTAAGAAAATAGGAGAATGTTGTCAATGTGATTTGATAAAGACATTGGAAAATGAGCTGAAATATTTAAACATGGTTAGAAAAATACGCAATCAGTTCGTACATAGTGAGTGGGAACAGATGGACGGACACTATGATAAATTTCGTTTGTGCGATGTGTTCAATGCAGCGTCAAAATTTCTGACGGAGATAGAAAATGCGGCTTGCAACGCAGGGATTATTGGGAGGTAAACCAATGGCAGAACATCACATTTCAAATAAAATCATTCTTGAAAACTTTGAATTTCGGACAATAAAACCGGAGGAAGCAGAGCAGGCGGCAGCCATTGAACAGATATGTTTTCCGCCAAATGAAGCATGTTCAAAGCAGCATATGGAAGAGCGGATAGCAAAAGCACCGGAGCTGTTTCTGGTGGCAGTGGATAAAAAGACGGGCAGGCTGGCGGGATTTTTAAACGGACTTTCTACGAATGAGGAGTCTTTCCGGGATGAATTTTTCACGAATGCGCAGTTGTATAATCCGGAAGGAAAAACGACGATGCTGTTAGGTCTTGACGTGCTTCCAAAATACCGCAACCGCGGACTTGCGAGAGAATTGGTGGCGAGGTATTTAAGGAGCGAGTGGGAGAAAGGCAGACAAAAGGTGCTGCTGACATGTTTAAGGTCCAAGGTGGAAATGTATGAGAAAATGGGGTTTGTTGACCTTGGAATCGCGGATTCTGCATGGGGCGGCGAAGAATGGCACGAGATGTACGCAATAACGCCTCTGCCAAAAGGAGTAAAAGCATGAGTAAATACGATAAATTATGGGAATATGTACAAAAAAGCGCCGGTCAGTCTTTCAAGCTGACGTTTGAAGAAATACAAAGTATTGCGGGAATACCGATAGACCACTCTTTTTTAAAATACAAAAAAGAGCTTACGGAATACGGCTGGCAGGTCGGGAAAATATCAATGAAAGAACAGACGGTTCTCTTTGGGAAAATTGACTGACAGCCGTATCGTATTCATTCTTCAACGGTAAAAATTTCTTCGATGGAAACATGAAATACTTTGGCGATATTCCACGCCAGAACCAGCGAGGGGTTATATTTCCCTTTTTCGAGGTTCCCAATTGTTTCTCTGCGGACGTTTACCAGTCCGGCTAAATCTTCCTGCTTCATGTCGTATTTTGCCCGGTACTCTTTGATGCGGTTTTTAATCATTTTCTGCTCCTTTGCGTTCTTTCCATTCCAAAAACATCAGATAAACAGTGAAAGCCACAATCGTTACGGCGAAACTTAAGCCAAAGGCGGCAGGTACAGCTTTCACGGCGCCATAAATATAACAGCAGAGAAACATAAAAGGAACAAGTGAAATCATTTCTGCCATAAAAGCGAAGGTAGCGGCTTTTTGGACATTCAGGCGGAAAAATTCATCCGGTATTACCCAAAAATAACGCAGATAATAAGCAAATCCGAAAAAACCAAACAGACCCGTGTTCTCGGTATAAATCCCTAAAATGGCTATCAAAGCCAACAGCGACAGAAATCCTAAGTAGTTAATATTTCGTTTCATAAAAATCTCTCCTTAATATGTGGTATATTTCGCTCTTTATGATAAAAATATATCACATAAAATGTCGAGAGTCAAGTCTGAATGAAAATTTATTCCTCCAGCCTATCTGGCAGCAAATGCTGGTACATATACAGCGCGTCCATATTTTCTTTTAATACCTGCATGAGTTTTTCGCTCGGCTTCGCAAGGTTATCGTGGTAATCATATTCATCATTTTCGGGAATGACATGGAACGCTAATAGTTCTTCGTCCGTGGAAAATTCGGCGTGTATTTTTTCCGTATTTCCTCTTGCGTCAAGGCGGATCCATTTGTCAAGAGACGAAAGATACACCGTGTTTAATCCGTGGATACAATAACCGGTATCGGGAGTGTCCCCAAGCGTCAGCCGCTGGTGGCTGAAACCGCACGGAATGCCGTTTGCCCGTAAAAGAGCGGCAAATAAATTGGCTTTTGCCCAGCAGATTCCGACGCCCTCTTTTAAAACGTCGCTGGTGCAGAACGTCACGCGTCTGTCCTGAACGTCCCATGAGTGTTTTATGTTGTCCCGGACAAAATAAAATGTATTTTTGACAAGGTCAAGCTCGGTTTCGGAAATGGATTTGAAACGGTCAGCCTGTTTTCTGACGGCTTCATTATCATAATCGACATATTCAGAGCATTCTAAATATTTTAATAATTCGCTGTTCATGAGTTCCTCCAAAGTTTAACTCCCTTTTTGAAAAAATGTTCTCACTGTATAAATTTTGAAATATAAAGTATATTTCTACGCAGACTACATAATTTTCAATAGCTTAGCAGTTTTATAAACATGTATTTATCTTTTTATATAGATTAAATCCGTCATACCATTATACGATTGTGTTTTGAGCAGCTTCAACTTAATTTCATGGTCAGCCTTTTCAAAAAGCCGAATACCCGAACCCAAAATCATCGGAATCACAGTAATATAATAACAGTCGATGACATCCTCTTTTACTAACTGCTGGATAAGGTTTGCACCACCACATATCCAAATACCTTTTCCATTTTCTTCTCGTAATTTTTTTACCAGCTCAACGGGGCATTCATTGGTAAAATGGATTTTATCAGAAGATGTTTTTGGATTGTGTGTTACAACATAGGTTGTAAAATCATGATAGATCCATTCATCCGGCGAAAGTTCAGTGACAATTTGATGATAGGTGTTCCTGCCCATTATTACAGTATCAATATCATTCACAAATTCCGAATATGAGTCAATGTTATCATTATCATTGCCCTGTCCGGTCAGCCAATTCACGCTGCCTTTACTGTCTGCAATATATCCATCAAGACTCATCGCTATAAATAGACTAACTTTTTTCATAAGTTCTCCTTTCGACTCATAAACGGGAATTTGTATCATGAATGTTCTTCCACATATTGCATAAACTCCGGTGTCCTTGACCAGTATTTAATACCCCAGTTTTCAAAGTTCCATTCCTCCATATAATCGTTGCACTCAAAATCAACATAATATATTTCTTTGTTATGCACCACAAAATTTGTCGGGAAATAATCAATGTTTGTATGGGCGGCATATAACAAAGTACACATACTGTGCAACTGCTCGATGTAGGTAGATTTCATCTTGTCTTGCAAAACCAACTGATAAATCGTGTCTCCGTCAATAAACTCTTTCAAAATGCGTTCGTTCTCCACATCTGTTTCAAGCATGGCGGGCATTTTGATTCCGATTGCTTTCAGTCGCTTGTAATCTCTGATTTCTGCTTCAAGTTTGTTTCCAAACTGATAGTAATTACAAGGCTCATGGTGTATCTGCTTCAAAACATACCTATTATTTCCGTCATCTGCCAAATAAGAATATCCACCTTTCCCCTTTCCCAATAATTTAATGATTCTATAGTTTTTTCCATTTACGGTCATTTCTTTATTCATATCTGCCCTCTGCGAATTCCGGTTTATTTATTTGATTATAAAATCTTTATCTGATATTTACAATGTATATTTATAAGTTATTTCGTAATGGGTATGCAATTGCGGGTGAGAACTATAATCACGGGTTCAAATAATTACGGACTGCATGATACCCCGTAATATCGCTCTATAGCGCGCGCCACGTATTCTGAACATCCGTCCCCATGCTGGCTGTCGGTTACTTCTGCAAGTTTTTCATTCTTTAAATATTCTTTTGCCAAATCGAGCAGAATATTTCTTGCATTGTCGAGCGCAAACAGCTTCTTGTAACAGCCGGCGAGCTGCTCGACGGCGAGCTGCGCCATTGCATTATTATTCGCTTTTTTCGCAGTCATAAACTGACGGTAGACTGCGGCAATTTCCCCCTGTTCCTGTTTTAATTCTTCCGTGTTTCCCGATGCCTGCATGACTGCTGCCATCGCCTTTTCCTTACTGCCGTACCACTTTAGTAAATCCGCGACAGCCTGCTCATTTGCAAACCCGGACGCTAAATGCTCCCGGTACTGTTCCATGCTCCCGTATTGCTGCACCTGTTTGTCAAGCGCCTCCTTCGACATACATTCTAAAGTATGGTCTATAATTTTCTGTATGTCTTCACTGCGAAATGCTTCAAAACTCATCGTGTTTGCTCCTTTCATGATGTCTGATATTAACGCAATCAGTCCGTTTAAGCGGTTGCGCTTTTGTTCAAGCACGGATTTTTGCGCCGACAATATCTGTTCCTTATCAAACTGCGGATTTTCCATAATCTTTTTGATATCGGTAAGCGGAAGTTCCAATTCTCTAAAGAACATAATTTCCTGTAACTTTTCTAACGCCTTATTGTCATAAAGGCGGTAACCGGCGTCTGTGAGCTGTGTCGGTTTCAATAAACCGATTTCGTCATAATACCGTAACGTGCGGATGCTGATGCCGGTTATTTTAGAAATGTCTTTTACTGTTTTCATGAGTTCCTCCTTTCCGGTTTATCGTAAACCGTTACGCAGCGGGAGAGTCAATACCTTGATGAGAAAAATTTTTCTTTTTTACAAGTATAATCCAGTCGCTAATGAAAAGAAATATAATCCTGTTGGATAAAAAGGATTGCATTGCTGTGAAAAGCATGATAAGATAATTAGTGACTATAAGTCATTAATAAACAATCACAGGAACAAATCATAAACAAAGTAAAAGAAGATGTCTGATGAATAAGAGAAATAATTAACGGAGGTACGAGAATATGGCACGTCCTGTAAAGAAAACACCGGAAGAATGGAAAAATGAGATTATGGAAGCGGCGAAAAGCCTGTTTATTTCGAAAGGCTACGAGGAGACCTCGGTTCTTGATATTATGAACATGGCGGGCGGGGCAAAGGGATTGTTTTATCATTTTTTTCAGAGCAAAGAGGAACTGATGCATATGCTGGGTAATCAGCTTTTTTTCGAGAACAATCCGTTTGAGGCGGTCAGAGAGCGGGGGGATTTAAATGGTTTACAAAAAATAAAGTTACTGCTGTTGCTGAACCGGTCGGACGAGGAGCGCAATCAGCTCAATATACAGGCAGTTTCCATTCTCAAAGACCCTCACATTCTGGCGGCGGCAGTCGAAGAAAACAGACGTGTTTTGACACCGTTATGGCTGGAGCTGATAGAGGAGGGCAGGCGGGACGGTTCCATTCAGACGGAGTACACAAAGGAGCTTTCCGAACTGCTGCCGCTTGTGAATTTCTGGATGATGCCTTCGATTTTTCCGGCAACGCAGGAAGAACTGCTTCATAAATACCGTTTTGTAACCGGGCTGTTCGCGCACATGGGACTACCGGTTTTTGATGATGAGGGCAAATCATTTACGGAGCAGGTTATTAGCGGCATTTCAGAAAAGGAAGGAGATACGCCATGACGCAGAAATTGTTTACGAGGAATTTTATTCTCTTGATTCTGGGGCAGATAACGTCCCTGTTTGGAAATTTTATATTAAAGCTGGCACTGTCGATGTATGTGCTGGAAGTAACCGGTTCGGCGGCTGTATTCGCCGGGATTTTATCCGTTGCGACAGTTCCGTCAATCCTTTTTTCGCCGCTTGGCGGTATCCTTGCCGACAGGGGCAACAGGCGGAATATCATGGTTGCGTTGGATACGCTGTCCGGCGTTTCGGTTTTATGTGCGGTATTGGTTTTATCAAATGAAAATGACCTTGCCGTCATCGGCACCCTGCTTGTGCTGCTCGCTGTTTTGGGGGCATTTGAGACGCCCACGGTGCAGGCTTGTATTCCGACTATGCTGCAGGGGGACAACATCATGAAAGGAAATGCCGTCGTCAATCAGGTTGCTTCCCTGTCATATTTTATCGCGCCGATGCTCGGCGGTATTTTTTATACCATGTTTGGCTTAAAGCCAGTGATGGCGGCAAGTGTGATTTGTTTTTTTATTACCGCGGCATTTGAATGTTTTATAAAACTAAATTATGAGCGTCAGCGTCATACAGGAAGTGTTTGGGTGGTGATAAAAGAGGATTTTGTATCCGGTATGCGATACATTACAAAGGAGCAGGCGGATATTGCGAAAATGTTACTGCTGACGGCTGCTTCACGCTTTTTTGTGATGGGTATCATTGTGGTCGGACTGCCGTTTATCGTGCGGACGGTTCTGGGATTTAGCGCAAACTATTACGGCGCGGCGGAAAGCGCGCTGGCTGTTGCCACAATTTTAGGGAGCATTGCGGCAGGCGTTCTGGTGGATAAACTCAAAATACATAAATTATCGATGGTTCTTGCGGCGCTCGGTGTATTACTGCTTCCTGCCGCACTTGCGTTTTTGGCGCCGGTCGGCTCGCTTGTAAAATACTGTATTCTGGTGAGTTCACTTTGCGGGATGCAGATTGCCATCAGTATTTTTTCCATTTTTGCCGTTTCCCTGATACAGCAGAGAACGCCAAACCACCTTATCGGAAAAGTGATGGCGTATACGTCTGCGCTGACGATGTGCGCCCAGCCGGCAGGACAGATTGTGTATGGATTTTTATTTGACAAAATGAAATATAATACTTCTCTCATTTTTCTTCCAACAGCGTTGATTGTATGCGGAATCGGACTGTTTGCGGGAGGATTTTTTCGGAAGCTGGAACGGGAAACCGCCTGCAAAATGTAATGGAATTATGACAGTGTCTGTGATAGAATGGCATTAAAGGAGCGACACGATATGGATTCTGAAAATGAAATGCGCATGCTGTTTGTAATCGACACAAAGAATTACGACAGAAACGGAACGACGGTCAGCCGTCCGTCCGCACGCGGCATTATTATAAAAGACGGCAAAGCCGCAATGATACATAGCCTTAAATATGATTATTACAAATTTCCGGGCGGCGGAATCGAGAAGACGGAGGATAAGAAAACGGCGTTGATTCGCGAAGTACAGGAGGAAACGGGATTAACCGTCATTCCCGAGACCATAAAAGCCTACGGAATGGTGCATCGTATCCAAAAGGGCGATTACGAGGATGTTTTTATACAGGATAATTATTATTATCTGTGCGATGTAAAAGACGAAATAACAGCGCAGAAATTGGACGACTATGAGAAAGACGAACGGTTTACTTTGGAATATGTCACGCCACAGCAAATCATCGACACAAACAGAAGGTGCGTCTCGCAGGAGGCGGACCAGATTATGATAGCCCGAGAAATCCGGATGTTGGAGATTTTGCAGGAGGAAGGATATTTTTGAGCGAGAAAAACGTAGTTATGCAAACACGCTACCACCCTTTCACAGCATCCCCCTTTCGGAAAAATAATCAATACAACGAACTGTTGCCGCGGCAGAGTCTGGCGCAGTACGTCCGCTGTTTTTGGGGAAGCGAACCCGCCTGTACGGATATGATACAAAACAGACAAGGAGAACTGGTCATTCCCGATACCTGCGTCGATATTATCTATCATATCGACTATACGGAAAATAAAGTGACGGGCGGATTCTGCGGCATCAACGACAGGAGCTTTTACGCGGTTGACAACAGCGTTGCGGGACATGTGACAGCGACATTTGCAATTCGGTTTTACGCATGGGAGGCGTATGTGTTCGCACAAGATTCATTCCGGTCAACGGCAAACGGATTTTATGAGGTCGGTTCCAGATTCGCGTGGCTGGACAGAGCGCTTCGTCCGAATCTGCTGGAGTTACAAACCTTACAGGAAAAAGTTTCGTTTGCGGAGCGGCTGTTGCTTGAAAAACTGCAAAACGCAAAAGAAAATAAAACGGTAAGATACGCGGTCAATACAATACTGATACAAAAAGGTTCACTCGATATATCAAAACTGGCAAAGGCTTCGTTTGTCAGCAGCAGGCAGTTAGAACGTCTGTTTCACGAATATGTCGGTATTACGCCGAAGAAACTGAGCAATCTGATACGTTATCAGCTTTTGTGGAGAGACATTTTATATGAGCCGGATTTTGAGGTTCTCAATGCGGTTCATCAATACGGGTATACCGACCAGTCTCATTTGCTGCATGCATTTAAACGGTTTCATTCGATGGATATACGCAGCGCAAAGCGTCTGGCTTATGAAAATGTCGCAAATTTACAAGACATTTTATATGGCAATATTATAAACTGATTCCAAATACGAGAGTGAAAGGAATGAGGAATCATGAATTTAATTAGTGTTTGTGGAACAGATTGCAGCGCGTGCTACTGCTTTGGCAGCATGTGTAACGGCTGTAATGCCTGCGAGGGCAAAGTATTTCATGCGCCGGAGGGAAAAGCCTGCGCCATTTATGACTGCGTAAAAACAAATAAGGGGCTTTGCAACTGCGGAACGTGTCAGGAGGTTCCGTGCAAAATATGGCTTGCAACGCGGGACCCGAAATATTCGGGCGAAGAATTTGAAGAGAATATCAGAACGCGTATTCAGATTTTAAAAGGGAAAACGGAGGTATCGGACTGATATGGCGGATAACAAAGAACTTGCGGCTTTTATCATGGATGAGTTGTCGGAGCTTGGAAATGTGCGCAATATTCCGATGATGGGCGGTTATGTATTTTATTATAACGAGCGGATTTTCGGCGGTATTTATGAAAGCGGCTTCATGGTGAAAGTAACGAAAGCCGGTAGAAAATATATGCCGGACAGTATCCCGGATCCGCCGTATGACGGAGCGAAGGAAATGCTTCCGGTAACGATTCTTGAAAACAGACAGCTTCTTTGCGAAATGGTCCGTGAAATGTACGACGAGTTGCCGGAACGAAAGCCAAAAAAGAAGGCGGGCGGAAATAAAAAAAGTGCAAGATGACGCAAAAACATATAGTATAAAACATCGTGTGGTGTTATAATAAAAGCAGGAAACGAAAAAGGGGTGATTCGAAATTCTAGAAGCAGGAACAAAAGCGCCGGCATTTTCACTGCCGGACCAGAACGGAACGGTACACACATTGGAAGAGTACCGTGGAAAAAAGGTGATATTATATTTTTATCCGAAAGACAATACGCCGGGGTGTACGAAGCAGGCATGTAATTTCGGAGAACTTTATCCGCAGTTTCAGGAAAAAGGAGCGGTGGTTCTTGGCGTCAGTAAAGACAGCGTGACGTCTCATAAGAAATTTGAAGAAAAATACGGACTTCCGTTTACATTGCTTTCCGACACGGAACTAACCTGTATCAAGGCGTACGACGTCTGGCAGGAAAAGAAAAATTACGGAAAGGTGAGCATGGGGGTAGTCAGAACAACGTATCTGATTGACGAAGAAGGCGTGATTGCGGAGGCGTTCGATAAGGTCAAAGCAGCCGAAAATCCGCAGCAGATGCTTTCTGTTTTATAGAAGTATATGAGAGATAATGGAGGTAAATCATGAAAAAGAGTTTTGTGAAAACAGTTATCGCGGCGGCGCTGACAGTAATCGTAGCGGGAAATATGACCACGACTGCCATGGCACATCACTCTCATTCATCGGACAGAGTGCCGCAGAATACATCGTGCCATCAAAGCAGTCATTGTTATGATGATTCGTACTGTGACATATGTGGAACCAGCCACAATGACGAATACGCGTACTGCGATGTATGCAAAACCTGCCACAATGGCGCATACTGTGACGCATATGGGACTTATCATAATGACGCGCATTGCCCTGTGGATGATGCGTACCGCAATGAGGCAGTTTGTGAAGCAAGAAAGCATCATGCCAGATTTTATTGTGGCAGCAGGGAAGAGTATTATTCGCGAAAAAACTGCAAAGTGGATTGTTTTTAGAAAAATAATAAAAACCTCGCTGTATGGGCGGGGTTTTTGACTTTAGAAAGAAACAAAAATCCGTCTTTTTTAATACAGTAGAATACTTATATAAACTGGAATTCTGATAAGACACTTTTTATATCATTTATTAACTGTTATATCTTATCTCCAAAAAGTCCGTAAACCCCTGAAAATGCTAAATTTATAGCAAGTGAGTTTGCCCTTAGATTTTCCCTTGTGTTATATCCTT
>CAJTZH010000082.1 GCA_910584325.1 uncultured Lachnospiraceae bacterium
AGAGCATCTGCCTTACAAGCAGAGGGTCACAGGTTCGAGCCCTGTAGGCCCCACTTGTCTGAATGAAGATTCAGACAATCCGGCGAGATAGCTCAGCTGGCTAGAGCACTTGGTTCATACCCAAGGTGTCGGGGGTTCAAGTCCCTTTCTCGCTATTATCAGGCATGTGTTATGAGAATAATGCATGCTTTTTTCAATTTAACAGAAATGTTGAGGAGGCTTATATGAGAATCGGAACAGGATACGACGTTCACAAACTGACACAAGACCGCCGGCTTATTATCGGCGGTGTGGAGATTCCTTATGAAAAGGGGCTTTTAGGACATTCCGATGCGGATGTGCTTCTTCATGCCATCATGGACGCGTTATTAGGCGCGCTGGCGCTTGGAGATATCGGAAAGCATTTTCCTGATACGGATGCTGCCTATGAGGGCTGCAGCAGTGCGGAACTTTTAAAAAAGGTGGGCGCGATGATAGAGGAGGAACGTTATGTGATTTCCAATATCGACAGTACGGTGATTGCGCAAAAACCAAAACTTGCCCCGTATATTGAACAGATGCGGGAAAATATTGCGGGGGCGCTTGACATTAAAAAAGAGCAGGTCAGCGTGAAGGCGACGACGGAAGAGCATCTGGGATTTACCGGACGCGGAGAGGGGATTTCCGCGCAGGCGGTCGTTTTGTTAATGCCTGTTGAAAATTACGTTTATGATGATATAATGAATGAAAGACGAAGCTGCGGTGCATGCGGCGGCTGTTCGAAGAAATAAAACGGCGCAGTATTGATAAGAACAAATGGCGGAGGAGTTTATGAGAATTTTTAATACACTGACAAAGACTGTAGAGGAATTTGTGCCAAATGAAGACGGAAAAGTGGCAATGTACACCTGCGGACCGACGGTCTATCATTTTGCCCATATCGGTAATCTGAGAAGCTATATCATGGAAGACGTGCTGGAGAAGACGTTTTGTTACCTCGGCTATGATGTAAAACGCGTGATGAACATTACGGACGTGGGGCATTTGTCAAGCGATGCGGATACCGGCGAAGATAAGATGCTAAAGGGCGCGAAGAGAGAGCACAAGAGCGTGATGGAGATTGCGAAGTTTTATACGGACGCGTTTTTTGCCGATTGTAAGAAGCTGAATATAAAGACGCCGGATGTGGTGGAGCCGGCGACAAACTGTATCGATGAATTTATTCATATGATAGAAGCGCTTCTCGAAAAGGAGTACGCGTATATTGCCGGCGGCAACATTTACTTTGATACGTCAAAGTTAAAGGATTATTATGTATTTTCAAGCCAGAGCGAAAAAGAACTGATGGTCGGCGTGCGCGACGACGTGGAAGAAGACTCCAACAAGAGAAATAAGAGTGATTTTGTGCTGTGGTTTACAAAATCGAAGTTTGACGACCAGGAACTTAAATGGGACAGTCCGTGGGGCGTGGGATATCCGGGCTGGCATATCGAGTGTTCCTGCATCAGTATGAAGCATCTGGGTGAATATATGGATATTCACTGCGGCGGCGTCGATAATATTTTCCCGCACCACACAAACGAAATTGCGCAGAGCGAGGCATATCTTGGGCATAAGTGGTGCAATTACTGGTTCCATGTGCATCATCTGAACGATAAATCAGGCAAAATGAGCAAGTCAAACGGAGATTTTCTCACGGTTTCCCTGCTTGAGAGCAAGGGGTACAATCCGCTAGTTTACCGGATGTTCTGCTTACAGTCCCATTACAGAAAGCCGCTTGAGTTTTCGTATGAGGTGATGGAGAACGTTGCGGCGGCGTACAACAAACTTCTGAATAAGATATCGGAGTTAAAGGACGACGGCAGCGTTGACAATGAAAAATTCCGGGCGTTTGACGAAAAATTCCGTGACGCCATCGGTAATGATTTGAATACGTCTATGGCGATTACCTGCATTTACGACGTGTTAAGGGACGATATGAACGATAAGACGAAGGCGGAGCTTTTGAAAAGTTTTGATAAGGTTCTTTCTCTTGATTTGTTCGCCGGAGGTGCAAAAGCGGAAGTGGACGGAGAGCTGGAAGCGTATATTCTTTCCATGATTGAGGAACGGAAGGCGGCAAAGAAAGAAAAGAATTTCGTAAGAGCCGACGAAATCAGAAACGAACTTCTGGCAAAGGGGATTATTATTGAGGACACACGCGAGGGCGTGCGCTGGAGAATACAGTCATGAGCGATTTGATTCATGTGATGAACGAGACGTTAGGGCTTCGTGCGGTGGATATCCGAAGTTATTCACCGCTTGCCCTTGCGTACATAGGGGACGGCGTGTTTGATTTGATTATCCGTTCGTTTGTGATAAACAGGGGGAACGTGCAGGTCAACAAAATGCACCGTCATACCAGCAATATTGTGAAAGCACAGACACAGGCGCAGATGGTGCAAGCGCTTGAGCCGCTTTTGAATACGGAGGAAGAAGGATACTACAAGCGGGGGAGAAACGCGAAGTCGCACACGACGGCAAAAAACGCTTCCGTAGGCGATTACCGCAAGGCGACGGGATTTGAGGCGCTGGTAGGATATCTGTACCTGACAGGACAGAATGAACGGCTGATGGAACTGATGAAGACTGCGTTGACAGAAATTGGAGAGATAAGAGAATGCGTTACGAAGAATTTACCATAGAAGGCAGAAATGCCGTTATCGAGGCGTTTCGTTCCGGCAGGACGATTGATAAGGTATTTATTCTGGACGGCTGTCAGGACGGACCGGTGAGAACGATTGTGCGGGAAGCGAAGAAGGCGGGGAGTCTCATTTCCTATGTGAGTAAGGAACGCCTTGACAATATGTCGGAGACGGGAAAGCACCAGGGTGTCATCGCTTACGCGGCGGCTTATGAATATGCCGAAGTGGAGGACATTCTGCGGGCGGCAGAGGAGAAAGGGGAACCGCCGTTTCTTTTTATTCTCGATGAGATTGAGGACCCGCATAATCTGGGTGCCATTATCAGAACGGCGAATCTGTGCGGCGCGCACGGCGTGATTATTCCAAAGAGAAGGGCGGCGGGGCTTACTGCAACGGTCGTTAAGGCGTCGGCAGGGGCGCTTAACTATACGCCGGTTGCCAAGGTGACTAATATTGCGGCGACGATTGAGGAATTGAAAAAGCAGGGTATCTGGTTTGTCTGCGGCGATATGGGCGGAGAACTGATGTACAATCTTAATCTAACGGGAGCGATTGGTCTTGTCATCGGGAACGAGGGCAGCGGCGTGAGCCGTCTTGTCCGTGAAAAATGTGATATGACGGCGTCCATTCCGATGAAGGGGGATATTGATTCTCTGAATGCGTCTGTGGCTGCCGGGGTGCTGGCGTTTGAGATTGTCAGACAGAGAATGGGGTAGAGACGGGAGTTTTATGGTGAAGGTGCTTAAAGGGCTCAGCGACGAGCAGTTAATTGAATTATACAGCGAAGGAAACGAAGAAGCGTGCGACGTTTTGCTGGAGCGTTACAAAAATCTTGTGCGCAAGAAGGCGAGGGCGATGTATATCGCGGGCGGCGACAGCGACGATTTGATACAGGAGGGAATGATAGGTCTTTACAAGGCAATCAGGGACTATGACCCGCACAAAACGGCTTCGTTTATGACATTTGCCAGTATGTGCATCAACAGGCAGATGTGTACGGCAGTCAGCACGGCAAACCGTAAGAAACATAATCCCCTCAATTCCTATCTTTCGTTTTATATGCCGATGGAGGGAGCGGAAGAAGGCGAGACGACGCTTTCGGATGTGCTTGTTTCCGAGAAGGAGCAGAACCCGGAAGAAATGTATATCGACATGGAATCGGCAGGCGATATTGAGGACCGTCTGAACGCTTCGTTAAGCGAACTGGAGCGTCAGGTTCTTCGGTATTTTATGCTCGGGGAGCGGTGCGTGGAGATTGCGGCGCGGCTTGGAAAGTCGCCGAAAGCTGTTGACAACGCGCTGCAGAGAATTAAAAACAAGTGTTCTGTGCTGATTGAAGGGAAATAAGCTGGGATGGATATCAAGGAACTTTTTCTGTATAAATTGTTTCAAATGTATGTTTTCAATGTACTTGGTGTGGCGGATACTGCCGAATGGCTGGTTATGCTGCAGTTGATATTGGGATTTTTTCTGCCGATGATGACCCTGTACAAATTATTAAACCGCAGAAGTACTGTTGAGAGATGGGTCTGTTGTATGATTCCGTCTGTGATGATTATGTCTGCAGCCATTCTGGAGACAGTCGTTTTTGGTTATTTCTGTAGTGACGCGTATTCCTTGTACGATCAATTAAGATGGTTTTTGCACAGCGGCAATTTTTTTAAAGAGTCTCTTGTTTTATGCGGACTCTTTTTTGTCTGTTCCGTGCTGTTTACAATACTAAGCCGGAAGGTAACGAACGCGTCCGTATTTCATCTTGTTTTAAATCAGATTGTGGAATATCTGATCGTGGCACTGGTACTATGGTTTAGTTATGATTATCTGATAAAAGGCGGGAGGGCGTTATTTAAAATTGATGATAAGCTGATTCGCTGGTATGTGTACGGCTTGTGGACGCTTATCAGGCAGAGCGTGTTTTATCTGCTTTGTATTGTCTGTTTTTTGTTGTTTTATGAGAGGAGCCCAAAGTTTGTTGACGGAAGTTATGTCAGTTCTGATGAATGGCTTGCGCATTATCTGTCGGATAATTACCGTGGACCGGGAACGTCCGTACTGTTATATGGTCTGTTGTTTTGCTGGATGAGTGTTATGTGCTTTAAGGATTCGAGGAATCAGGGAGAGTATTTGATGAGCTATGTGATTGCGGCTTTGGCGGCGGTGATTATCATTGCCGGTCTTTTCATGATTTTCTTTGCCGTATTCCCGAAACTTTTGGGAAGTTATAAAATGATATTCAAAGGTTCCAATGCGGACAAGATGACGGAGCAGATTTACAGGGAGCTGGAGCAGGAAAGACCGTTACAGGAGTTTGGATTCGGAAGAGGATTTGTAACAAGGAATTTTATCGTATTATACCTGCCGCTTCGGATTTACTATATTCCATTTTGTTATAAGCGTTATGGAAACTGGTTTTATTTTTCAGACGGACGCAGGTTTTTTGTGCATGAATGCGACGCGAGGATTGTGCGCAGTTATATGAGGTAGGCGGAAGTTTTTCATGTTTGAAATGGAGTGATGGTGAATGGCGAAAACAATTTATGAAATAATGCATAAAGATAGATTGGCGGCAAAAATCAGTGACATCGGGGAATGCAGGATTTATTACAGTTCATTTATGCCGTATAATCTTTATCTCGAGGAATCAAATGCCATTGAAGATATGATAAATAATGTCACAAATTTTTATTATTGGTGTGCTGCCAGACTGTTAACGCTAGACAGACAATACGCGAAGGAGATATTAAACAGTATCGGAATGATGCAGGCAGTGACGGATAAGGACCGCGCAAAGATTGCGTTGTCGTATCACTGTACGTCCCTTACAGACGTTTTTTGGGTTAGAATACATGGAGAAAAGATAAATTTTTCTGATATTAATCTGTTTGAGAATCATTTAAGTAATTCATTTATTGATATTGCTCTGCGGGGAAAACAGTATACGGTGCAGAATGAGTCTTTGGCGCGGGATTTATCGACAAACGGATGCTTTCCGAAAGCATGGCAGAGAACCCAAACCGGATTTCGGCTGCTGAAAGACGGTGGAAATGACGCTGTAGAGCGAGAATTACTCGCAAGCAGGATATGCAGATGTTTTGCCGTGAATCAGGTCTTCTATGAAAAAGATTATTTTGACAACGAAAAAGTGAGTGTAAGCAACAGCATAACATCAAAAGAATATTCCATTGTTTCTATGGAGGCGTTTGAAATTTATGCCGCAAATCATGGAACAGACATAAAAAAGTATGTCATTTCGTTAGATAAATATAATTATTATATGATGAATATCGTGGATTATCTTGTCGGCAATACGGACAGGCATTGGGGAAACTGGGGATTTTTGATTAAAAATACAAATAACAGACCGGTAAGATTACATGATTTAATGGATTTTAACCAAGCGTTTCATGTATATGAAAACTTGAACGGGGCAAACTGCCAGACGGCATTCGGAAGAAAAATGACACAGAAAGAAGCGGCGGTGGAGGCGGTTAAAAAAATCGGAATCAATCAAATCAACGATGTGGAAAAGAATTGCTTTGGAGAACTGCCGCAGTTTTACGATATGTTCTGCCGGAGACTGGAATTGTTGAAAACGTTGGTATGACGCTTTTTTTATCAAAAGGAGGACGGACATGGCTTTACAAAATAAACTGGGTATTACGGATTCTGCCGAACTTGCGAGGACGGAAGAAAAAATCAGTAAAAGAAAAGCGGTTGAATTATATGAAAGGAATATGATTGATGAAGCTGAAGCCGGGAAGTTTTCAGGACTTGTTAAAATTCATAAGTTTCTTTTTGAGGAAATCTATGATTTTGCCGGGATGGTACGGACGGTAAATATTGCAAAGGGAAATTTCAGATTCGCGTCTGTTATGTATTTGGAAGCCGCGTTAAACCATATTGACGGGATGCCGCAGTCAACTTATGACGAAATTATCGAAAAATATGTGGAAATGAATATTGCGCATCCGTTTCGGGAAGGAAACGGAAGAAGTACCCGTATCTGGCTTGATTTTATGCTGAAAAAAGAATTAAAATCAGTCATAGACTGGAGTAAAGTAGATAAAGAAGACTATCTGCTTGCGATGGAGAGAAGTCCGGTAAAAGATGTCGAGATTAAGGTATTATTGAAAAATGCGCTGACGGATAGGATAGATGATAGAGAGCTGTATATGAAGGGCATTGACGTAAGTTATCATTATGAAGGATATCATGCGTTTAAGGCGGAGGAATTATAGGTCATTCATGCGCCTCTTAAAATTCCTTGAAAAAAGACTTTACAAATGGAACAAACTATTATATAATACCACTTGCGGTTGTTATTTACAAGTTCATACCACAATTATAATTTGCTTCTGTAGCGCAGTTGGTAGCGCAACTGATTCGTAATCAGTAGGTCGTGGGTTCGAGTCCCATCAGAAGCTTTTATGCTGCTATAGCTCAGATGGTAGAGCGTCACATTGGTAATGTGGAGGTCACGGGTTCGATTCCCGTTAGCAGCTTTTTTTGTGTCTTTTTTTCGAACAGGACAGAAAATCAGTATGAAAATAAACATATTTTGCTTTATAATTTATGCAGATTGTGGTAAAATAGAAATAATTTGAGATTTATATTTACAAATTTACGATGGAGGAGTTTATGGAGAGTGAAGTAATATCCAGAAATTTCATTGAGCAGATTATCGAAAAGGATATTGAGGAAGGGTACTGTACGACGGTCAAGACCAGATTTCCTCCCGAGCCGAACGGTTATCTTCATATAGGACATGCCAAGTCCATATTATTAAACTATGGGCTGGCGCAGAAATATAACGGTCAGTTCAACCTCCGGTTTGACGATACAAACCCTACAAAAGAAGACATTGAGTTTGTGGAGTCCATTAAGAAGGATGTGGAATGGCTGGGCGCGGACTGGGAGGACAGATTGTTTTTTGCGTCTTCCTATTTTGACAGAATGTATGAGTGCGCCGTATTGCTGATTAAAAAGGGCAAGGCATATGTCTGTGATTTAACGCCCGAAGAAATCCGCGAGTACCGCGGAACGCTGACGGAACCGGGGAAGGAGAGCCCGTACCGCAACAGAAGCGTGGAAGAGAATCTGGAATTGTTTGAAAATATGAAAAACGGCGTGTATGAAGACGGCTCGAAAGTGCTTCGCGCGAAGATAGACATGGCTTCGCCGAATATCAACATGAGAGACCCGATTATCTACCGCGTGGCGCATATGCGTCACCACAGTACGGGAGATAAATGGTGCATTTATCCGATGTACGATTTCGCGCATCCGATAGAAGACGCGATTGAAGGGATAACCCATTCTATCTGTACGCTGGAGTTTGAGGACCACAGGCCGCTTTACGACTGGGTTGTAAGGGAATGTGAATTTGCCAGTCCGCCAAAGCAGATTGAGTTTGCGAAATTATATCTGACCAATGTAATCACCGGCAAGCGTTACATCAAGAAACTGGTTCAGGAAGGTATTGTGGACGGCTGGGACGATCCGCGCATGGTTTCCATCGCGGCGCTTCGCAGAAGAGGGTTTACTCCGGAATCCATCAGGATGTTTGTGGAGCTGGTGGGCGTAACGAAGGCAAACGGTTCTGTCGATTACGCGATGCTTGAGCATTGTATCCGCGAGGATTTGAAGCTTAAGGCGAGAAGAATGATGGCGGTACTTGACCCGGTAAAACTCGTTATCGACAATTATCCAAAAGGGCAGATTGAATATCTCGACGTTCCGAATAATCAGGAAAACGAGGCGATGGGAACGAGAAAAGTACCGTTTGGCAGAGTACTTTATATCGAGCGGGAGGACTTCATGGAAGAACCGCCGAAGAAGTACTACAGACTGTTTCCGGGAAATGAAGTAAGACTGATGAGCGCTTATTTCGTAAAGTGTGAGAGTTTTATTAAGGATGAAAACGGCAAAGTGACGGAAATTCACTGCACATATGACCCCGAGACAAAGAGCGGCTCAGGGTTTACAGGACGCAAGGTGAAAGGAACAATCCACTGGGTGGAAGCAGGGACGGCGATGCAGGTGGAGGCGAGACTTTACGAGAATCTTGTCGACGAGGAGAAAGGCGTATATAATGAGGACGGTTCGTTAAACTTAAATCCAAACTCGCTTACCGTTCTTACAAATTGCTATGTAGAACCGGAATTTGCAAATGCCGCGGAAAACGAGAAGTTCCAGTTCGTAAGAAACGGGTATTTCTGTATGGACTGTAAAGACAGTACCAAAGAACATCCGGTATTTAACAGGATAGTTTCTTTAAAGAGTTCATTTAAAATATCATAATTAATTATACGGGTCATGGAATATGTCGTATTCATGACGTACAAGTGGAGGTATCATGGCTAATTTACTTTCAGGACTGAACAGGTTCGGTATTAAAGCAGAAAATTTTCAAAACATTTATGAAGACGAGGATGCGGACAAGAATAAGGATAAGGAAGAAAAGAAAGCGGAACCGATAAAGGAAGCTGATTTCATTTTTGAGAAGACAATGACCTGTCCTGTCTGCGGTAAACAGTTTAAGACGAAAACCGTGCGCGTCGGCAAGGCGAAGCTTGTCGGTACGGATACGGATTTAAAGCCTATTTACGCGGGATTTGAGCCGTTAAAATATGATGTTATCGTATGTTCACACTGCGGTTACGCCGCTACCAGCAAAACATACGGACACATCACGCCGGGTCAGGCGAAGCTGATTCGTGAAGGAATTTCCGCTTCGTTTAAGGAACTGCCGGAGGATGAGAATGCGATTTATACATTTTATGAGGCGATTGACCGTCATAGTCTGGCGCTTGCCAATGTCATCTGTATGAAGGGAAAAAACAGTGAGCGTGCGTATATCTGCCTGAAAATGGCATGGCTTTACAGAAGCATGGTTGCAGGGCTGCCAAAAGATGACGAGGCTGTGGCAAAACTGCGTAAGGACTGTGAAGAAGAAGAGAAGAAGTTTTTACAGTCGGCATATGAAGGCTTTTCTGTCAGTTATTCAAAAGAGGTTCCTCCGATATGCGGTATGGATATTAATACCCTGACGATACTTCTTGCGGATTTGGCAAGAAGAAGCGGAGATAAGGTGAGCTGTAAGCGGTATATAGAAGCGATTCTGATTTCTAAAGACGCGAACGCGAGGATGAAAGAAAAAGCAAGAGACATCAAAGAATTATTAGACCAGAATTAATGGAGAATTATAATGAAAATCAATAAGACAGAGTGGATAAAACATAAGATTTTGTTTACTGCTGTTCTGGCTGTATGTATTAATTTCTTTGTCGAGTGTCTGAGCCGTAGAGGTCTTATAAAAGGTGTTGTGCATATTGTCACAGCACCTTATATTTTTATGCTGAATACACTGATTGTGGCGTTGACATTAAGTATTGCCTGGCTGTTTCACAGAAGAAAATTTATGTTTCTGCTGGTTTCTTTTTTGTGGGTTCTGGCAGGAATTGTCGATTATGTTATTCTGATATTCCGTAAGACGCCGTTTACGGCAAATGATTTTTTACTGCTTGCGGACGCGGTTAAGATAGCGAAATCTTATGTCAATGTGTTTGGAATCATTTTAATGTGCTGCGGTGCTGTGGCGGCGTTGGCGGGAATTGTATACTATTTTCTAAAAAGCGAGATTTCTGCGGAAAAAATAGACTATATCAGAACAGCAGGCTCTATCGGACTGTTGTATATCGGTCTTAGCGGCATGTTCTGGCTGGGGATTCGAACGGGGCAGATTGCGCCGCGGTTTGGTAATATAACAACGGCATTTGAGGAATATGGCTTTGCGTACTGTTTTACGAACAGTATATTCGATAATGGTATTGATAAGCCGGACACCTATAAAGAGATGGATTTTACGGAAATGGATATCAAAGTACCAAAACCGGAGGAAGTGAAACCGGAACCTGAGCCGGAGAAAAAAGACGATGTTGTGAATATTATTTTTCTGCAGCTCGAATCGTTTATGAATCCGGAACTGGTCAAAGACGCTTCCTACTCGATGGTTCCGGCACCGAATTTCAAACATCTTTACGATAAATATCCTTCGGGATATTTAATCGTTCCGTCGTTTGGCGCAGGAACGGCAAATACAGAGTTTGAAGTCATTACCGGCATGAATCTGGATGATTTCGGGACAGGAGAATATCCGTTTAAGACGGTTTTAAAGAATCAGGCGTGTGAAACGATTTGTTATAACCTGAGGACAAAGGGATATACGGCGCACGCTCTGCATAATAATGACGGTTCTTTTTACAACCGTTTTCGTGTTTATGCCAATCTGGGGTTTGACGAATTTGTTTCTATTGAATATATGAAAGAGGTTCCCATAAATCCTGTGGGATGGGCGAAAGACGAAGTGCTTACGGAGTATATCATGGAAATGCTTGACAGTACCGAGGGAAGCGATTTTATATATGCGATTTCTGTGCAGGGGCACGGCGATTATCCGGAGAGTGAAGCAGAATTGGAAAATTTGACAAAAGAAAATCCGTTGCGGTACCCGATTGAAGTGAATAATTATTTTAATGAGAATGAAGCGGCGGGATTTTCCTATTATGTCAGTCAGGTCAAGGAAATGGACGACTTTATCGGACAGCTTGTGGGCAGACTGGCGCGGTGGGACGAAAAGGTAGTGCTTGTAATGTACGGCGACCACCTGCCGGGTTTTACGTTTGCCGATGAAAACCTTACTTCCGGTGATATTTACAAGAGCCAGTATGTCATATGGAGTAATTTTGACGCCGGTTTTTCGGACAAAGACCTGGAAGCGTTTCAGTTGTCATCGCAGATCTTAGGGAAGCTTGGCATTACTGAGGGGGTTGTGAATTCTTATCATCAGAAATATGCGGACAGAGAGGATTATCTTGAAAAACTGACGCTTCTCGAATACGATATTCTTTACGGCGAGAAAAAAGTGTACGGATATCAGAATATTTACGAGGCGGCAGATATGCGGATGGGATTACGGGAAATCACGATTAAAAAAGCATATAATTATAACGGCAGAGCCTGTATTGAAGGGAATGATTTTAACAAGTACAGCTTTGTCATGATAAATGGAAAAGAGTATGAGACCAT
>CAJTZH010000083.1 GCA_910584325.1 uncultured Lachnospiraceae bacterium
AATGCTCTACAATGTATTTATGGACAGACCATCGGATGAGGGTGGAAGAACGGCATGGGTATCCCAGCTTGACGCCGGAGTGGAGCGTGAGAAAGTATTGGAAGGATTCCTGTTTTCACAGGAGTTTTCCGTAATCTGTAACAATTATGGAATTATTATGGGAACGCTCGACGATGAGCCGCGTTTGAAAGAATCAGTTGCGCATAACAGAAATCAGAATGCGAATCTTACGAAATTCGTGTCAAGATGTTATACGCAGACGCTTGGAAGAGAGTATGAGGACGGCGGACTGGAGGCATGGTGCGGAGTCATTCTGGCAGGTTCAAACAGTCCTAAGCAGGTGGCCAAGAACTTTATTTTCTCAGACGAGTTTACACAGAAGAATCTGGGCAATAGGGAGTATGTTGAGGTATTGTACCGGACATTCTTTGGGCGTGAAGCGGATGAGGGAGGACTTGCGGCATGGACGGAAGTGCTGGATTCGGGAAGAGAAGACAGAGACAAGGTTTTGTCAGGATTTGCTGATTCCGTGGAGTTTGACGGTATTTTGAAATCATTCAATCTGAATTAAATAGAAATGGCAAAATAAAGTGAATAGATAAGAGGATGCACTGGAAAAGTGCATCCTTTTTTATTTTAAAAGAAAAAATGCGATATTTTAGAACAAATTGTTGTATTTTGACAAAATAAGGTATATAATGTAATTCAAGAAACAATTTAAATAATGTTTTATTTTACAAAAGGGGGTATTTCTTTATGAAGAAATCACTACACACTATTTCTATGGTTGCATTGGGCGTTGTTTTATTAGGTGGTCTTGTCCGTATTGACGCGGCAAGCAGAACGGCGACGCTGAATATGGCAAATCAGAACACGACGACATCTTCTCAGATGTTCGCGCAGTCCCAGTATCCGATCGAATATTTTGTTATTGCAGGTGATACATCAAGGGGAGATATTAATTTTACGATTGCTGGAAAAACTACAAATTCTGCTTATACAACGATTGCATATTCGGGTTCGTGTTCCGTCGGAGGTACGGTCGCTACAACCGGATTTAATGGAGGAGATGCACCGATATATTTTGAATCCGATTCCTATGTTAAAGTAACAGCTTCTAAGGGAATATCAAGAAACAGTTATACGAATTATATCGGTTCCGCGATGATTTCCACACAGACGGCAGAATCACGCGGAGGTATTTTTGGGGATTATTATGAGGAGCTAAATATGTTAGCGGATGAGATGAGGGAGAAAATAAATGAGTGGGACGGACAAAATACGGAGTATTGAGAGTGAGTTCAGGAATAATATTGTTCCGGCACTTTTCTTTGCCCTGTTTTTTGGCTATGTCCTCATCATGTTTGCGTACAATATGTTTTGTACCGGGCAGGGGACAGATTATTTAAATGTTGTTACAATATGGGCGGGATTTGGACGGTATCTTTTCTTGATACTTATCTTTTATGGATTTTTGAAAAAAGAAGACGACTGTGTCTTCTGGACGGTTGCCGTCGGAATTGGATATATACTACAGTTTTTGCTGGCGTTTCTGTTTTGTTTGCGGTTTACATCAGCGTCGTTTATGCTTTTTATGGATTTGGCGGCATATTTTTTTGTTTATGCCGCTTGTCCGGCAGTGACGGCGTGGCTTATCGGCAGGGTATGCAGGTCGATTCGGCATGATGTTTTATCCGTTGTGGCAGTGCTTGTCCTTGGAAGTGTTTTTCTGTTTAATATTGTTCAGGAAGTTCTGCTGTTTCCTGTTTTTCAATTGAATGAACATACCTATACAATTCTTGGTAAAGCGTTTATGATATTTAATCATTCGTTGAGAGAAACGTTCGTAGTACCGGATGTATTCGCCCCGTTTGCGGTTAATATCACGGACTTTGCGAAGACAGTATTTTGGATTGGGTTGTTTGCGCTTATATTAGGAATTATTAGGAAGAAAAAAAGAATGTTTGCGTTGGCAGTTCCGGTACTGATCTGTGTGGTTTTAATTTGCTTTGATGAAAACAAATTTCAAGTGTATTTCAGCCAGTCCTGCCTGCAAAACAACAGTAAAATGTTGGATAGTTGGAATGGCGACCAAATATATTACTTGAAAAGAGAGTTTTATTTAAAAAATCATAAACCGATAAGAGCCGAAACCAATTTTTTGATTGAAGGTTATCATCTGGAACTTACTCCGGGTTTGAAAACGAAATTTAAGGCAGTTTTGCAGTTATCGGAAGCAGAAGTCAGCGAATATGTATTTACATTGTATCACGGTTACAAGGTTCGGGCTGTTACGGATATGGACGGCAGTGCGCTTTCGTTTTCACAGCAGGACGATATTGTCATTGTTTCATCAGGTGGAAAACCACTACGGGAAATTACGATGGAATACGATGGTACAGGACAGACGTACATGGCGTCGGCACAGTATACCTGTCTTCCGCAATATTATATCTATTATCCAGTGGCGGGGCGGTATACGCTGTATGATGTTTTGTCGATGGGGTATGCACGCAATATGGATTTGCCGGAAGCGGAGTTTACAATAGTGGTGCATGCGGATTATGACGTTTACTCCAATATACCAAGAGTGGAGCATAATACGTTTGCGGGAAGAGGCACGGGAGCGACGCTTGTCGGTGGAAAGTATTTAAGAGCGTGTGAGGAGAACGGCGTGAGTATTGTTTATTCTGTTCTCAGTTCTGACGAGGCGGGCGCAAGAAGCCAGTATCAGAACCTGGTACGTTTTTATGAAGAGAATCAGGTTGATTTTACGAATAAAGCGTGGTTTGCTTGTCCGTACTATGACGGTCATACCGGCAGGTACTATGTAGGGGACAATTATTTGTTCGGAAGCTATACGGAATTGATGACGAATATGCCGTTGACTTATGGAATCCCGAGTTCGGAGATACTTAGGTGGATGGAGTAAGAAGATAATAAGGAGGATGCGCAAAATCAGATGCGCGTCCTTTTTTGTGCTATTATGACGAAATTTGGGTACAAAAATTTGTAAATATTTTATGAATTTAAAAGAAAATGTAGAATAAATTTGTAAAATATGATAATGTTAATTCCAATGGGACTTCATGTATGAGACGATGCAGGTGATAAGAATAGGGAAATTTAAAGGAGAGAACAGATGAAATTAGTTCAAAAAAGGATTATGGCAGTCATATTGTCACTTGTGATGATTCTGCCGGTACTGGGTGGGACAGTAGAAGTGAAGGCTGCCGACTATAACGAGTATGGGACATACTCTCAGAATGACTGGGATACCGGGGGCAAGAGAACAACAACATGGACTTTTACTTCGAATATGCCGGCATCAACAAAGACACTTAAGGCGAATGATACGATTCATGGTATTACAGTCGATAATCCCGGTTCTACATCATCATTACATAAGAGCAACTACATAAAGTTTGTTGCCGGCTCTGTATTTTCAATACCGGTATCTACAGAGGCAGCAAGTGCGGAAGTAACGATAACTGTGACAAGCAAAAAAAGTGACAGGGGAATTACAGTAGGTGGAGAAACGAAAAATTTTTCTGTCGTTACGAACACATGGAATGTTGCAAAGGGAGATATACAAGCGGGTAGTTTTACCATTACGGGAACTGGTGGTGAATTATATCTTGCGACAATTGAACTTGTGGAAACAAAGTCAACGGGTGGCGATGGAGATGTTCCAATTACCGGCGTAACCGTCACACCGGAGACAATATCGCTTAAGGTGGGTGAAACGGCTGATTTAGCTGTGTCTGTTGTACCTGCCGATACAACACAGTCAAAGGCTCTTAACTGGACAAGCTCCGATACGAATATTGTGACGGTAGACAACAATGGTAAAGTTACGGCAGTGAAAGAAGGAACGGTGACGATTACCGCAACGTCGGTGGCCAACAACACGATTTCTGCTACATGTGAGGTGACGGTTACGACGGGAACAGGCGGTGAAGTCTTAATCACGGGAGTGACGATTGACCGTCAGAACGCGGCGCTGAAAGTCGGCGAGACCACGGATTTAAAGGCATCTGTTACACCTTCTAATACAACACAGTCAAAGTCCCTTAACTGGACAAGCTCCGATACGAAGGTAGCGACCGTTGACAGTAATGGTAAAGTGACGGCAGTTTCTGCCGGAACAGCAGTGATTACGGCAGTTTCCGCGGCAAACAGCAGCTTTTCTGCTTCCTGTCAGGTGACTGTTACGACAGGCAGCACCGGTCAGGGAAATATGACCGCAGGCGGCTGGAATGAGACAATATACGCGCAGATCGCGGGTATCAGTAAGGCGGATGTAACGGGGGTTTCCTATAGCGGAGCAATGAGCGGAACGCTTACGGGAGAAGATTTTCAGTATTTGGTGAGAAACCTTAACGGGGGGGTACGTATTGATATTCCGGGCGTTAAGGCAGGCGTCTACACGCTTACGGTTACGACGGGCAGCCAGACGCTGACACAGGAAGGAATTGTTGTGAACGCGCAGGACCGTTCCGGCTATGCGCACTTTAATTACACGGAAGGTGTGGGCGCGTATAAAGACGACGGTACGCTCAAAGAGAACGCGGTTGTTTTATATGTTACGAACGATACAAAAAACAGTGTTACGCTTAACTTGGACGGCACAACGGTTACTGGTATCGGTAATATTTTAAATACCGTCGGTCAGGATGTCGGAACCGGTAAAAACGCCAACGGTGGAACGGCAAATACCAATCAGGATATTTTGAAAAAGCTTGCGCGGGCAAATGTTCCGCTTGTAGTCAGAATTATCGGTACGGTGTCAGATTCTACAATTCAGGATATTAAAACAAATGCCATTGACGGTCTGACAGTATATGATTCTATTGATATGGGCGGTTCTGTAGGAGATAACGGACATATGGCAAGAATGCGTTCCGGAAAAGATATTACTATCGAAGGAATCGGATACGACGCAGTGATTGATGGATGGGGATTCCATTTTATGTGTTCGTCAGGCGAAGCTGATTTAGGCAAGAGCTTTGAAGTAAAGAATCTTTCTTTTATTAATACTCCGGAGGACGCAGTCGGCATGGAGGGCGTGCAGAAGTCTGCGAACACGTCATCTGAGATTACGGCAAGTGTGGAGCGGTGCTGGGTGCATAACAATTCATTTTATGTTCCGCATTTGCCGGAAGCAGCCGAGAGCGACAAAAAAGAAGGCGACGGTTCTGTAGACTTTAAGCGTGGACAGTATTTTACATGCAGCTATAATTATTTTGAAGGCTGTCATAAGACGAATTTAGTAGGTTCCGCGGATTCTTCACTTCAGTATAATTTGACATATCATCATAATTACTGGAAATATTGTAAGGCAAGAGGACCACTTGCGCGAAATGCGAATATTCACATGTATAATAATGTTTTTGAGGGACAGACAGATTACGCGATGAACACAAGAGCAAACTCTTACATTTTTTCTGAATATAACATGTTCTATATGTGTAAGAGTCCGCATGCCGTAGAAGGTGGAGCAATTAAAAGCTATAACGATTCCATTGCCGGCATTTTATACAATAAGGGAAGTAAAGCGACAGAAGTGTCGGATAAGTCCCAGATTGTACCGAATAACTGTCAATATCAGTTTGGCGGCATAGATTACAGCAAGTTTGATACAAACCCAAGCCAGTCTTATATTCCGTCCGGAAATTATATGCTCCAGACGAGTGTTACGGAAGCAAAGAAGGTTATCTTTGCGCAGACTGGTGTGATGAAACAGAATCCGGTTCTGCCGGGTGAGGTAACCATGTCCGATATTTCCATGCTTCCAGGTAGTGTGAAGCCAGTAGAGATGGCAATACTTCCGGTAGAAAAGACGGCATCAGAGTTTGGAAATGGTGGAAAACTTTCTAAGACAGTATATGCGTTTACGGTATATACCAAGGCGGACGTAGAGGTAAACTATGCAAGCGACGACCTTACAAAGACAGGACAGCTTGTCAATGAAGCAGGTGAAGTATTCCTTACGGGAAGCGGTGCGGCGTACTCTCTTCCGGCAGGTACTTATATGATACAGCCGGCGAATTTCCAGCCGGGAGATTCCACGCAGCTTGGAACATTTAAAGAGGTTGTTGTGAATTCTCTTAAAATAAACAGCGCGGACCCGAATTATGACCCATATGAGCTGCGCGGCATTTCTTTAAATGATAAGACTGCAACAATGCTCGTGAATGCAACCAAACAGCTTATCGTCAGCTATCAGCCGTCTAATACGACTGCGGATAAGACGGTTACCTGGACGTCTTCCGATGCGTCTGTGGCGTCCGTGTCCGGTACCGGTCTGATAACGGCGAAGAAAAACGGTACGGCAACGATTACAGCGACCGTTGCAGGCAGGTTTACGGCAACCTGTAAAGTGACTGTTTCTGAACCGGTTGATATCAGCGGATTGGTGCTGAGTGCGGATTCCCTTATCCTCACGGAAGGCTCGAAAGAATCATTAGTGGCGTTGCCGCTTCCGGCGAATACGACGGAAGAATATACGGTTACATGGATGTCTTCCGATAAGTCTGTGGCAGATGTGGATGATAACGGAAATATTACCGCAGGTGCAGAGGGCACTGCAACAATTACCGCACAGATAACAGGAAAGAACGGTACGTTTTCGGCATCCTGCGCGGTAACGGTTGAAAAAGGACCGGAATTACCGTCAGGCGATATGGTGCATAACTTTACGACGGACGGAATGACGAATGCAAGCGGATTTTATACATTTGCAGGGAAGTCAAAGGATGTCACTGCTTCTTATAACGGTACGCCGATGACAAAAGCGCTGAAGATGGATAGCGGTGGAAAGGTAACGTTTACCGCACCGGGAGCAGGAACGCTTACCTTGGTTTATCCGGAAGGAAATTCGGGTAATACATTTTATATAAACGCAGATAAAGTTACTGTTCCGCAAAACGGTATAGTAGAACATAAAATTGCGGCAGGTGGGAAAGTAGAGATTGCAAAAGGCAAGGGCAAAGGCGAAAGCCATTTGTGCTACATCGCATTCGTACCGGAAGGAGGAACAAGCAGCGGTGATACGGTGGCAATCAGCGGTATCATAATTAGTCAGGAAACGGCGTCTTTGAAAGTAAATGAGACAATTACGTTAAGCGCGTCAGTAACACCGAATAATACAACGCTTTCGAAGTCTGTGAACTGGAAGAGTTCGAACCCGCAGGTGGCAACTGTCAGCGGCGGTAAAGTTGTTGCGCACAGTGCAGGTGAGGCGACCATAACGGCAACTTCCGTAGGAGACAACAATTTTTCTGTAACCTGTGTGATTACAGTTACGGCTGAGCAGGGCGGCGAAAAGCCGACAGAACCAGAGAAGCCGACAGAGCCGGAGAAACCGACAGAACCGGACGGCGGAAACAGCGGGCAGGTAGATAAGATAGAGGAAAACGGTGAAAATGCGCCGCATACAAGCTTTTCTATGAGCGTGGAGGAGCTGGCAAAGGCTGTATTTACCGATGAGGATTTGGAAAAAATCAAAAACGGAACGGATATTAAGGTTGTTCTTTCCGTGAAAGATGCCGGCAATACAGTCAGTGCCGCTGATAAAGCGGCTGTTACCGCGCGTATGGAAAATACATATCAATTAGGACAGTATCTGGATATCAATCTGTTTAAGATGATTGGCAATGACAAAAATCCGGTCAGGGAGACAAAAGGCAAGATTAAAATTACGATAACGGTTCCGGAAAACCTTAAAAATAAAAACACTGACGAGACAAGAACGTTTTCGGTTATCCGTGTACACAACGGCGGAACGGCACTGTTGAACGACCTGGATTCTGACAGTAACACGATTACAATCGAGACAGACCGGTTCTCTACATATGCGATTGTTTATAAAGACAGCAGCAGCAGTCAGGGAAGCGGTGGTAACGAGGATAATAACGATGACAGCGAAGATGAGGACGAGGACGGCTCGCCAAAATATCTTTCGGTAAGAACGGGAGACAGCACGCCATTAGGGCTGTATGCCGTAATGACAATGATAGCTGGAAGCAGCTTTGCCTTGTTAGTGGTTTATGAAGTGCAAAAGAAGAGAAAAAAAGACATTAATTTTTAAAGGCATTTAGTCGATATATCATAATCAGTTGGGCATATGTAGTTTACATATGCCCCAATTTTTAAACAGAAATATATTTCGAAAACAAATCGGAACAGCTTGAAGAAAGGGGAGTCGCATGGGAGAACTGTATCGGGCGTCATGTCCTGCCTGCGGATATGATACAACACTATATCTGGGCGCCGGGTTTTTAAGTATTAATCTGAAGCGGAGCGCATCGGTTCTTACGGAAGAGGAGCGTGCTGTTCTTCTGCGGATGACAGATGAAAACGAAATCAAAGAGTATTCTATTGAAAATAAAGTTACGGAGTGTACAACGTGTCAAAAAATTGATTCACAGACGATAATTGACATAACAAGGCATGACGGAACAAAATGCCGTTTTGGCAAGGTATGTAATACCTGCAAAAAAGAAGTTATCATTTATGAGGATGGAGCTGACGGATTTTATATGTGTCCTAAGTGCAGGCAGCATATTTTGGAACTGGAAGAAACCGGAGTGTGGGATTAGACAGACAAATCAAGGAGGATGTATATGGTAATATCACACAATATGTCGGCAATGAACAGCCGGTTCAAACTGAAGGGAACGGAGAACGAACAGGCAAAGAGCAGTAAAAAATTGTCGTCCGGATATCGTATCAATTGCGCGGCGGATGATGCCGCGGGATTGACAATCAGTGAAAAGATGCGGTTTCAGATAAGAGGTCTGAATAAAGCGTCAAAGAATGCGCAGGACGGCATTTCGTTGATTCAGACAGCAGAGGGCGCTCTGCATGAGACGCATTCCATGCTGCAGCGTATGCGTGAGCTTGCGGTTCAGGCAGCAAACGATACGAATACGGATGAAGACAGAGATGCTCTAAAGGCGGAGATTGACCAGCTTGTTTCACAGATTGACCAGGTGGCGCAAACAACACAGTTTAATGGGATGAATCTATTAGACGGGACATGGACTTCGGATGGCATGAATGCAATAAAAAAAGAACTGGTATATGCAGTTTCAAGGACTGACCGCAATGGGAACCAGGATGCGCAGGGGCAGTTGTTTACACTTCATGCGATGAATGGTCTGAATGAAGGAAAGCAGGTTTCTTTGCAGGATGTGTTTGACGCGCAGGAAACGGGGCTTAACATTATTTATCAGGAGATAGAGGATGATTTTACGACGACACAGACTGGTGCAGGCGCTGCAACTTCTTCCGGATATGACGTTCTCAAAGATACACTGAAAACTGAGATTGTTCCGCAGGCGGTAAAGTCAATTATAAATACATTTCAGGATACGTTCGGCTATCTTTCCGGTTCTTCAATCGGAATTGGTCTGCAGTTGTCCAACAGCGCTTCGAGTTCAACACTGGCGTCGGTAAGAGTGGGTTATTCTTATTATTCGGATAAAACAATGGTTACGGATATGCTTACCTATTCTCTGAATGTGAATATTGGGCATCTGAATATGGATGCGGCGGGAAATTTGACGGCAGACAGCAGGCGTGCGCTTGAGACGACAATCGTGCATGAGATGATGCATGCGATGATGGACGAAGCGCTGACAAGCGGTATGGTCGGTGTGAAAGACGGTAAGCTGGATTCATCAAACCGTTTTCCAAAATGGTTCATTGAAGGCATGGCGCAGACGGCGGCGGGCGGATGCAGTAATGATAACGACTGGGTCAATGGCGGCCTGGGGCTGAATGCGTCTAGTACGGAGGAAATAATTTCAAAAGTTGTAAAGAGTAGTAAGAACTCGCTGTCAAGCGGTTCAACCGCATCGCAGTACGGTACGGGATATCTGGCGTGTATGTATCTCGGATACCTGGTAAACGGAGCAGCAGGAACAGACGCCGCGTCCGTGGCAAAGGGACTGGATAGTCTTATGAATCAGATGAAGCAGGGCAAAAGTCTCAATGAGATTGTAAAGGATAGTACGCCGTATGACGGACTTGCGGATTTTCAGAGGAAATTCGGAGATGCGGCATCCGCTCATTTTATACATGAATTGCTTGCCGCGACAGGAAGTACCGGTAATGGCGCATTGGTAACAGGCAGTTATCTTACAAATGACCTTCTTCCGGATGCTGCCCATAACACAAATCTTTTTCAGCTGGATACGACAAATACAACCATTAAAAATACATACCCGGCGGGCGTCGGCGTATTTGCCGACGGTGGTTCGGGAGGTTTTAGCGGTCCCAAAGACGGCGGCATCCCAAGAGGCGGATTAAACCTTCAGGTTGGGTCGCTGGAAGGGCAGTACATCAGAGTTTTTATTGAACGAATGGATGCGGCGGCGTTGGGAATTTCAATGTTATCCGTTGAAGACCATGATAGAGCTGGAGAGACAATCGCGCTGGTAGACGAAGCGATTGATATCGTCTACCGGCAGCGTTCGTCGCTTGGCGCATACCAGAACCGCCTGGAGCATACAATCAGTAATCTAGATAACAGTGCGGAGAACACCCAGAGCGCCGAGAGCCGTATACGTGATACGGATATGGCGGATGAAATGGTTGCGTACAGCAGGTCGAATATTCTGATGCAGGCAGGGCAGGCGATGCTTGCTCAGGCGAACAGGTCGGCTGACGGTATTTTACAGCTTCTTGGTTAATTTGTATATTTTTGTAAAATAATGCTGGACATTTTGGTTAAAATGTGTATAATATAATTGGGTAGAATGTTATTTTACCTTAATAAAATACAAAGGGGGAACCTAGATGCAAAAAGCAGTAAAAAAAGTTTTTAGTGTATTGTCAGCAATCGTACTTATTATAAGCATGGTTGCGGTTCGTCCGTCAGAGAAAGTACTGGCAGCGGGCGGAAGTTTCACAAGTGTAGGCGGCTGGAATGAAACGATTTACGCACAGATTTCCGGCATAAGCAAAGCAGATGTAACAGGTGTTTCTTACAGCGGAACAATGAACGGCTCACTTACGGGTGCCGATTTCGAGTATCTTGTAAGAAATGCAGACGGCGGAGTTCGCATTGATATACCGGGTTTAAAAGCTGGTACATATACGCTTGTGGTTTCCACCAAAGGAGGAACACTGACACAAAGCGGTATTACGGTGAATGCGCAGGACCGTTCAGGATATGCGCATTTTGGATATACGTCAGGCGTCGGTGCATACAATGATGACGGTACATTAAAAGCAGATGCAATTGTTCTGTATGTTACAAATGAGAACAAAAATTCGGTTACGGTTACTTCAAAGGACGGAACCAAAGTTACCGGTATCGGTAACATCTTAAATTCGGAGGGTCAGGATAACGGCTCCGGTAAAACCAGCAACGGAGGAACGGCAAACAGTAATCAGGATATTATGAGAAAGCTTGCCAAAGATAATACGCCTCTGGTTATCAGGATTATCGGCACCGTGTCGGATTCAACA
>CAJTZH010000084.1 GCA_910584325.1 uncultured Lachnospiraceae bacterium
TATCAAATTCACGGAGGGTAACTGTTATGGTCTTATCGGCGCGAACGGCGCAGGTAAGTCCACATTTCTTAAAATTTTATCGGGACAGCTTGAACCGAGTAAGGGGGATATTTTTATCACTCCCGGACAGAGATTGTCTTTTTTACAGCAGGACCACTTTAAATACGATGAATTTGTGGTACTTGACACAGTTATCATGGGCAATAAAAGGCTCTATGACATTATGAAGGAAAAAGAAGTCATCTACGCAAAAGAAGACTTCACGGAAGAGGACGGCATGAAGGCAAGCGAGCTGGAAGCGGAATTTGCGACGTTAAACGGCTGGGAGGCGGAATCCGACGCAGCACAGCTCTTGAACGGTCTCGGGGTCGGCACGGAACTTCACTACAAACTGATGAAGGATTTAAACGGCAGCGAAAAAGTCAAAGTTCTGCTTGCGCAGGCGCTGTTTGGCAATCCGGACATCCTTCTTCTCGACGAGCCGACGAACCATCTGGATTTGGATGCTATCGCATGGCTCGAAGAGTTTTTGATTAATTTTGAGAATACAGTAATTGTCGTTTCCCATGACCGTTATTTTCTCAATAAAGTCTGCACACAGATTGCGGATATCGACTATGCCAAAATCCAGCTGTATGCAGGAAACTATGATTTCTGGTATGAGTCCAGCCAGCTTTTGATTAAGCAGATGAAAGAAGCCAACAAGAAAAAAGAAGAGAAAATCAAAGAATTACAGGAATTTATCCAGCGGTTCTCTGCCAACGCTTCCAAATCCAAGCAGGCGACTTCAAGAAAACGCGCGTTAGAGAAAATCGAGCTTGACGACATCCGTCCGTCCAGCCGTAAATACCCGTATATTGATTTCAGACCGCAGCGTGAAATCGGAAATGAAGTCCTCACCGTAGAAGGTATCTCCAAAACCATCGACGGCGTCAAAGTACTGGATAACATTTCTTTTATCGTTAATCATGACGACAAGATCGCATTTGTCGGTTCCAACGAGCTGGCCACCACGACGCTCTTTCGGATTCTTGCAGGAGAACTGGAGCCGGACGAAGGCAGATACAAATGGGGCGTTACGACCAGTACCGCATATTTCCCAAAGGACAGCGGTTCGGAATTTACCGGCGAGGAGACGATTGTGGAATGGCTTACTCAGTATTCGCCTGACAAAGACACCACGTATGTCCGTGGGTTCCTCGGAAGAATGTTATTTGCGGGCGATGACGGCGTAAAGAAAGTGAAAGTCCTCTCCGGCGGAGAAAAGGTACGGTGCCTTCTTTCCAAGATGATGATTATGGGCTCCAACGTACTGATTCTTGATGAGCCGACGAATCATCTGGATATGGAATCCATCACCGCACTCAATAACGGTCTGATGAAATTTCCGGGCGTCTGCCTGTTTACATGTCATGACCACCAGTTTGTACAGACAACGGCAAACCGTATTATGGAAATTGTTCCAAGCGGACAGCTCATCGATAAGATGACCACTTACGACGAATACCTCGACAGCGACGAAATGGCAAGAAAACGTCAGGGCTTTGCTGCTGCCGTTGCGGAAGAAGAGATTTTTGAAGACTAATTGATACAAAACGAGGGATTATTTTGAATTATGTAGATTTACACGTTCATTCCAACGCCTCGGACGGCACGCTTCGCCCGTCCGAGGTTGTCTGTCTGGCAAAAGAAACAGGTCTTACTGCAATTGCGCTCACCGACCATGACACCGTCGAGGGCGTAGACGAAGCCGTTGCTGCCGGCAGAGAATACGAGATAGAAGTGATTCCCGGCGTAGAATTAAGCTGCGCCTATATTTCAAGAGAAATACACATTGTGGGACTTTTCGTGGACTGTCACAATCAGGACTTTCTGGATGAACTTGCCCGTTTAAAAGACACACGTAATGCCCGTAATGAGCAGATGGCAAAAAAATGTCGTGAACAGGGAATGCGCATCACTATGGAAGAACTTCTTGCCGAGTATCCCGGCGCAGTGCTCACCAGAGCGCATTTTGCCTCCCTTCTCACAAAAAAGGGCTATGTTTCCTCCGTGAAGGATGCATTTGAACGCTATTTAAACGACCACGGTCCGTGCTTTGTTCCCCGCTACAAAATGCCGTGCGCACAGACGATTGAACTGATTCACAGCGCAGGCGGCCTTGCCATTCTGGCGCATCCGATTCTTTATAAATTAGGAAATTCGGAACTGGCGAAACTGGTAAATTACCTTACAAAATGCGGTATCGACGGTATTGAGGTACTTTATTCAACTTATACGGCAAGCGACGAAAGACGAATAGACAAACTCGCAAAAGAGAACGCTCTGTTGATATCCGGCGGTTCCGACTTTCATGGCGCCAACAAACCGCATGTACATCTTGGACTGCGCAGAGGTAATATGAAAATTTCCTATGACGTGCTGGAAAACCTAAAAAAAGCCAAGGTATAGAACGCTCTATACCCCGGCTTTTATTTTTTGAATCTTTACGCTTCGTCAATCGCTTTGCCGATATCGTGACGCATGTATTTGTTTTTAAAATCAATCCATTCCGTCGCTTTATATGCTTTCGCGCGGGCTTCTTTTAAATCCTGCCCTGTTGCGGTTACACCGAGAACACGTCCGCCGTTCGTTACCGGAATGCCGTCCGAAAGTTTCGTTCCGGCGTGGAACACGAAGTAATCGTCCTTATCCCGGAACCGTTCAAGACCGAGAACCGGAAATCCTTTCTCATACTTTTCAGGGTATCCGTCCGACGCAAGCACAACGCACACTGCCGCATTGTCCTCAAACTGAAGGTCAATGGTATCAAGCGTACCGTCAATACATGCCTCGAAAACTTCCACAATATCATTCTTCATTCTCGGAAGAACCACCTGCGTCTCGGGGTCTCCAAACCGCGCATTATACTCAAGGACTCTTGGACCTTTTTCAGTCAGCATCAGACCAAAGAAAATAATCCCCTGGAATGGTCTTCCTTCCGCCTTCATGGCGTCCACAGTTGCCTGATAAATGTATTTCTTACAGAATACGTCCACTTCCTCTGTGTAGAACGGACTCGGTGAAAACGTTCCCATTCCGCCTGTGTTTAATCCCATATCTCCGTCTTTCGCACGCTTATGGTCCTGTGCGGAGGTCATGATTTTAATGGTTTTGCCGTCCACAAAAGACAATACGGAAACTTCGCGGCCCGTCATAAATTCTTCGATGACAATCGTATTACCGGCATCGCCGAACTGTTTGTCAAGCATCAGCGTCTTTACGCCTTCCATTGCCTCTTCTCTTGTATTGCAAATCAGAACGCCCTTACCAAGCGCCAGTCCGTCCGCCTTTAATACAATCGGCATATCCGCCGTCTCAAGGTAGGAAAGTGCATCCTCGGCAGAACTAAACTTCTCGTAAGACGCTGTCGGGATATTGTATTTCTTCATTAAATCCTTGGAAAATGCTTTGGAACCCTCAAGAATCGCCGCATTTTTACGCGGTCCAAACACCCTTAACCCTTCCGCCTCAAACGCATCGACAATTCCGCCCACAAGCGGGTCATCCATCCCCACAACCGTCAGGCTTATCTCGTTTTCTTTGGCAAAATCCGCCAGTTTATCAAATTCCATGGCGCCGATTGGAACGCACTCCGCAATCTCACTGATGCCCGCGTTGCCCGGTGCGCAGTAAATCTTATCCACCTTGCTGCTTTTTGCAATTTTATAACAAAGGGCATGCTCTCTTCCGCCGCCGCCGACTACAAGTACTTTCATGAATTACTCTCCTTTATTTCGGCCGTACCGTCAATCGGGTAATCAGACCGTTTTCGTCTACTCTTCTGACCGTGGCAATCGCCATCACATAATATCCTCCGATAGACGCCACAAATTCCGCCTGCTCGTCATTTACAATCTCAGCATCCGAAATCAGGTATTGGCGGAAGGAAAATTTATTTTTAAAGAACATGTCAATGGCTTCTCTTCCATATACATGATACTCCTGACGTCCCGCGCTGTTCGGGCAGTAATCGCGGAATGTTCCGTCCGGCGCAAAAATCTCGGCTAACGCCTTGTTATCGCATTTTTCCAACGCTGCAATATATTTTTCAATCGCTCTCATCGCCATTCCCTCCTAATATACCTTTTCCGAATTGAGTAACGCGTCCGTACCGCCGTCCGTAAACAATATAATTCCGTTCACGCCTCTTGCCGCATTGGACAACAGGAATTTCATGGATTCCGCAATCTCTTCCGGATCCATCAATGCGTCAGAACCGTATCTTACCGGAATTGGCAGCGCGCTTACCGCAAACCGCGCCGCGTCGCTTAAGCTGTCCGTCATTGCCGTGCGCACATTTCCCGGAGCAACCGCATTCACACGGATTCCGTTTGCCGCCCAGGAAGCCGATACTCTCCTGACCCATCTTGCCAGCGCATATTTTGTCGCCATATAAATCGACTGACCTACCGTCTGATTCGCCGCGTCAAGATTCTTCACAATATTACGGATTCTCTGTTCGTCTCCTACGTTGTTCAGTAAATCCACGATATCCATTCTTCCGGTACCCTGTGAAATGGTGTTGGAAACCGTCACCACAACGCTTCCTTTTTTCTTCTTGAGAAGGTCATAAACACCTCTCGCGAGTTTTACCGTACCAAAATAATTCAGCGAAATAACAAGCTCTAAATTTCCGCAGTTACCGGATACGCCCGCGTTGCAGACAATTCCGTCAAGACCGTCCGGACATCTTGCGTAAATCTCGTCAACCGCCGTCTGCCTGCCCTCAGGTGTGGCAAGATTGGCGCAGATATCGCCGTTCTTTAAATCCACATTAATCACCTGATGCCCCTCTTTCTTCAAAACTTCCACCGCTGCGGCGCCTATTCCGCTTGAGCCGCCTGTGACAACGTATACACTCATAAATTGCCTCCTTTTATTACTATTTTAACGTTATTAATTTCTCATTCGCCTGTGTGACTGTTTTGTTTGCAATCATATCGATTGCCTGCGGCAGAATTACCCACTCTGCCTGCTCCATCACGCGTCTTTGAAGTATCTCCGGCGTATCGCCCTCCTCCACCAAAACGGCTTTCTGCAGGATAATCGCTCCCGTATCCATTCCATCATCCACATAATGAACGGTTGCCCCCGTCACCTTCACGCCGCGCGCAAGCGCTGCTTCGTGAACTTTCAGACCGTAAAAACCTACTCCGCAGAACGACGGAATCAGCGACGGATGAATATTGATAATTCTTCCTTCGTACTGTTTTACAAGATTTTCGGGAATTTTCACCAAAAATCCCGCAAGTACAATTAAATCCACATTGTATTTTTGAACTTCTGCAAGCAATGCATCGTTAAACGCGTCTCTGCTGCCGTAGTCCTTCGGTGAAACGCACACCGCGTCGATTTCGTTCTGTCTCGCGCGCTCTAACGCATACGCGCCGGCGTTGTTACTGATAACAACACAAATCTGCGTATTTTTAATCGTCTGATTGGTAATACCGTCAATAATTGCCTGAAGGTTTGTTCCGCCTCCCGATACAAGCACTGCAATCTTTAGCATACGGTAACTCCTCTCTCGCCGTCTTCCACGCATCCTACCACAAATGCTTTCTGTCCTGCCGCTTCAACTGCCCGAAGAACCGCATCGGTATCTTTTTTGTCCACGGCAAGCACCATGCCGAGCCCCATGTTAAATGTATTGTACATCATCTGCTCTTCAATATTTCCCTTCTTCGCCAGAAGTTTAAATATTGCCGGAACTTCGTAAGAATCCTTCTTTACGACAGCTCTCTTCCCTTCCGGCAGCATTCTCGGAATATTTTCATAGAATCCGCCGCCCGTAATGTGGCTGCACCCGAGAATCTTAACGCCGGCATCCTTTATGGATTTTAACGCTTTCACATAAATAATCGTCGGCTCAAGTAGCGCTTCGCCAAGCGTTTTTCCAAGCTCGTCATAATATGTATCCAATCCTTCTTTTGTCAGTTCCTTTTCAAATACCTTGCGCACAAGAGAAAATCCGTTGCTGTGCACGCCGGAAGACGCGATGCCGATTAATACGTTTCCTGCCGCGATATCTGCGCCTGTAATAATATCTTTTTTATCGACAACACCCACGGAAAATCCCGCCAAATCGTACTCTTCTTCTTCCATCAGTCCGGGATGCTCCGCCGTCTCTCCGCCGATTAACGCACATCCCGACTGTTTACACCCTTCGGCAACGCCGCCCACGATTGTCGCAATCTTTTCCGGGTAATTCTTGCCGCATGCTATGTAATCCAGAAAGAATAACGGCTCTCCGCCCGCGCACGCCACGTCGTTGACACACATCGCTACCGCGTCGATGCCGATGGTATCATGCTTGTCCATGATAAATGCAAGTTTTACTTTTGTGCCGCAGCCGTCCGTTCCCGATAAAAGAACCGGCTCCTCCATTCCTTTAATCTTCTCTAATGAAAATGCACCTGAAAAGCCGCCAAGCCCCCCGATGACTTCCGGCCGCATCGTTGCTTTTACAGCCTCCTTCATCAGTTCCACGGACTTATATCCGGCTTCAATATCCACACCTGCGTTTTTGTAATCCATCTTCGTTTCTCCTATTTATAATTTCTATTTTTCAAGGTACTTCTTATATCCGATTTCCTGTAACTTCGCGTCTTTTGCCTGCACGCTCTCCTTCAGGCTCTTCGCATATTCCTTAAGGCGGTCAAGAAGCGCTTCGTCGGACGTCGCGAGAATCTTCGCCGCAAGCAGTCCCGCATTGGCTCCCCCGTTAATCGCAACAGTCGCAACAGGTATCCCCGAAGGCATCTGTACGATAGAATAAAGAGAATCTCTTCCTCCAAGCGACGTCGTGTGCATCGGAATCCCGATAACCGGCATCGGGAAAATCGCCGCGCACATACCCGGTAAATGCGCCGCCATACCTGCTCCCGCAATGATTACCTTAAACCCTTTCTCCTCGGCAGTCTTCGCATACTCGAAAAATACATCCGGTTCTCTGTGCGCGGAAATAATCGTCATCTCGTAAGAAATACCCAGTTCCTCCAAAATATCCGCTGCCTTTGCCATAACCGGCATGTCCGAATCACTGCCCATTACTATTCCAACTTTTGCCATGGTCTGTTGTCTCCTTTATCATTATCTTTTATCTTCATCATACACTAGGACACACTCATTTTCAAGCGCAAGTTCCGCCTGCCGGCATCCTTACCTCCTAAGAAAACGCTTTGTTCAATTCCTCTGTTCCCGGCAGCACGAAGCGTCCGTCCACAATGATATCAAGGCGTGTTTTGTCTCTTAACACTGCCGTCACTGCGCCGATTTCATCATACGGAATGGTAATATCGGTATGACAGTTAAAATATGCTTTACCGGTATCCTCTCTGCGCAGGACTGAAAGCTCGTTATCCCTTGCGATAATCTCCTTACCGTCAGGATTGTAGACCTTCGTGTCTTCCGCCCATGAATAACAGGTATCCCCTACCGCAAAATGCGGTCCCATTTTTTCCACAATCAGAATCGGAAGTTTATAGACAATATCATACTTGTTCGCCATCACATACGCCGTCGTGTTCGTTCCTATCGCGAACTCTCCTAACGGCAGCGTCTCATGCTCAAACAGGATTGTCTGTTTCATCAGCGCCTCATTCTGCGCCCTGTCGGCAAAATTATCGCAGGAATACGCGCTTACCATGCCGTCCTTAAATTCCACCGTCAGATTATCAAAACAAATGTCATGAAGATAAACACGGCTTACATTGAGCCGCCCGTTTGTCCCTTTTAACACAGGCGACGTGAAAACTTCGCCTAACGGAATATTGACGTCCGCCACACAGTTCTCAAAGGCCGTCTCTTTCTCATGATTTTGCACCGGCATAATACTGACCCTCATATCGGTCGTGTTGGCGCCCCTGCCTTTTACTTCCACATATTCCGCCCAGTCCAAAACATCTATCATCTTCTGCTGGATTTCTTTATACAATTCATAATCCAGCGTATTCACGCGGACTGTCTCTTTAAAAATCTCCTCGAACTGTTCTCCGATTTCAGGAACGGGATAGGCGATTATCGTAAAACTGCGTTCTTCGCCTTTAATATATTGATTTGTAATCCGCGCCGCCTCGTTATCAAGATAGATGGATAATTCTTTCTGTTTATCGGATAACACAGGACTCTCTTTTCTCCCCTCCGGCTCAAACGGATTTTCACCAAATGTTTCTATAACGGCAGGACCGGCAAAAACGGACGCCAAATCCTTATATGTCTCATATGCCGTTCTCATTACCTCCAGTTTCCGTTCCACAAACGCTTTATCAAGATAAAACGCATTGTCAAAGCGATGGTCATATTCCATCTGCTTGTTGGGAACCGCTCCGTAATACCCGTTACGGATATGCATACGCTTATTGATACTGTATGTTGCCGCACGGTAAATTGTCGGCTTCAGACCCATTTTCCTGAAATTTTCTATGGACTTGCGTACAATACGTTCAAATCCCAGGATATAACGGATATTGACAGTCTTTTTCTTCGATAAGTCCTTGTTTCCCAGAATAAATCCCTTGCGGTACCCTTCCGTAAACGTATCCGCCATCATTGTTATCTCTTCTTCCGGCAGCGAATTTAAAAAAGCCGCCGTTTTGAGCTCGTTTTCCGTAATATATTCACCGAACCGGTACAGATACCGCAAATCGGTAAGCTCGGATTCCATAATAATATCCGTCGCAAACGACAGCGCAGGCTCGACCTGTTCCCTGATTCTGTGTGTAACCGTAAGCTCCGCATAATCGCTTACATACCAGTAAACCGCGTCGTGAACCTCCTTAAAAGACGGCATTTGCGCATCACAAAACAGACAATATATCTGTAAAAATAATTCCGCGCAGATTGTCATGTCCGTAAGCCTTCCCTCATACACATAGACAATCAGACCGCGAAGCTCCGTATACACAAAGGATAAAATACCGCCAAACTCCTCCGATAACTGTCCTACGGCATAAACCGGATTTGCATAGCTTGTCTCATAAGCGCCTGGCAGAATATCGGCGTACAGTTCCCGGTTTTGATTCTGCAGTTCTTCCATGGACATATTTTCCTGACTGCCGTTTAAAAACAGCGTATACAGGCTGTCCAGTTTCAAAATAAAGTCCGCGGTTTTTGTAAAATACGCGGCAAACGGCTCTTTCACACATTGCTCCGACGTAATCCCGCGAATCCGCTCCAGCGCCAGCGCGTACCGCTCTCTTATGTTCTCGTCTTCCTCGTCAAATACTTTTCTGTAATCCATCATTCTCCTAAACACCCATCATAATAATGCCAAGCATAAATACAAAAATAATACCGCACATCATGGAACCCGCAATCGAAGTACGATAATATTTGTCACTTTCCTTAAAACTTAACAGTCCGATGGCAAGCCCGCCCACGTCGAATAAAAACGCGGCTAATCCAAGCGCGCCCACCACCAGAGGTCCGTTTCCCTTGTGCATAAAAGACAATATGACGCCCGCAAGTACAAATACAACCGCCATGCACCCCAAAAAAATGGAAAGCACACCGCCGACCGACGTCGTTCTGTCACTGAATTTAACTTTTTCCATGTTCCGTCTTTTTTCCTTTTCTGTTTTTGAATATCTGTCTGAAAATACAATATCCAATCAATCCGCCTATGGTATTTAAAAGCAAATCGTCCACGTCGAAACTTCCCACCTTGGAAATCAGCTGGGACAATTCAATGAGCAGGCTCATATCCAGACTCAGTATCGTCATGCCGAAATATCCGTAGCGGTTATTAATCAGTCCCGGTAAAAACAAGCCAAAAGGAACGAATGCAGCCACATTTCCCAAAAGATTCGCCGCAACCGCTCCTATCCCCAGTTTCCTCCAGTATGTAAGAAATCTTGCTATCTCCTTAAACGGTACAAGATTATAATGATATTCCGAAGATACAATGTCTCTTCCAAGACTCTCCGCAAAGAACATAAAATACATTAAAAGCACAAGATAAATAAAAAACAGAACCCCTGAAGTAATTCTATGTCTTTTATCTAACTTCTTCACTTCAACCTCGTTATTCTAAAATAAATGATTTGATTTGCTTGCAAGAAGTTTTGCTCCGCTCACAATCAACAAAACGCCAATAGTAACACCTGCAACAATATTGATTACGCCTGCAACAATGCTCAACGCGCCTGACGATTTTACTGTCTTATACTGCTTCTCATCCATAACTGTTATCCCTCCTGTTTCGCGCCATACTGCTCATAGTATGCGTCAATCGCCGATTTTAATGTATCGTCAATGATAATCTTACCGTTACATGGCTTGTTGTAAAGATACTCTACGACTTCTTTCATGGAAACAATCGCGTTGGCATCAAAACCGTATTTGTCCTTTATCTGCGAAAGCGCGCTCTTCTCACCGTCAAGTCCCTGTTCCATACGGTTTAAGGAAACCATCAGTCCTTTAATTACCACGCTGCCCTGCGCCTTGATAATCGGAAATGTCTCTTCAATCGATTTGCCTGAAGTGGTAACATCCTCAATAATAACCACCCTGTCGCCGTCCTTCAGCGGACTCCCCAGAAGGATTCCCGCGTCGCCGTGGTCCTTTATCTCCTTACGGTTGGAACAGTAACGGATTTCCTTGCCGTACAATTCGCTGTAAGCCATCGTTGTCGCGACGCTCAACGGTATTCCTTTGTACGCCGGTCCGAACAACACGTCAAAATCATCGCCGTAATGTTCGTGTATCGCTCTGGCGTAATACTCTCCAAGCTTCCTAAGCTGTGTTCCCGTTACATATAAACCCGCATTCATAAAAAACGGGGATTTTCTGCCGCTCTTTAACGTAAATTCACCAAATTTCAGGACATTGCTGTCCACCATAAATTGGATAAATTCCTGCTTGTACTGCTCCATCGTATCATAAACCTCCTAAATCATATGTAATATGCCGTCCTGCGACGGATACATTACACTGCAAATGTCTGATTTATTCTACCATAAAGACATCCATTTATCAACTGTGACTATTGATATTCATAATATATATTTCTTGAGTAATTATCCGGAACGGACGCGCTCGAAAACAGATTTCCGATACTTACGACATCGCCGTATCCTATTACATAGACATTTTTAACGGGTTTCCAGACCCCTCCGTCGCAATACTCGATATTACCCGTGGAAATATTATCCCTAAACACCGCGTCCCCAAAACTTTTCGCGCTGCTATACGACGAAAAACACATCCTGCCCCCTACCGGATTTGCGATTACCGCATCCCATTCTGATTTATCATTTACCGTCAGCAGCAGACATGCCAGATATGTGGAATGTTCCCATTTCGGCGTGT
>CAJTZH010000085.1 GCA_910584325.1 uncultured Lachnospiraceae bacterium
CAGTTCATTTAGCTATAAATTATTTTTATCCTGAAAATCAAGGAACATATATTGGCTGGGTGATTTTGATAATAGGGGCTCTTTTGTTTGTACCATATTTTTTGAAATATTACAAAGTAGAAATTAAGTTGAAATAAGTTGAAAATAGGAAAATAATATCAAAGTATTTTTGAAAAATTCATTTCTATACTTGCACTATAGCAGGAAATCTGTAACAATAAAAAAGAGAAGATTTTTCTCTATTATTCATGGAGGTAAGTATTGTGACAGGTTTTTTATATTGGGTAGTGGAACAGATTGCAAAGGTACACAGGTATCTTTTGACGTTGAACGATAGTTTTGAATATGTATTTACGGACAAGGAGCTGCACTTTATTGTTATCGGATTTCTGGGGATGGGCATGTTGTTTGTGGTTTATCCGATTTTTAAGGCGCTCAGCAAAAACCATGTGATGGTGATTGCATGGATTTATGTATTTACGGTAATTATTGTGATTACGTTTGCAATTGAAATCGGGCAGAAGGTGACGAATACAGGGGCAATGGAATTTGCGGATATTGTGTTCGGCGTGGTCGGATTTTTATTTATGTTTATTGTGTTTTCTGTTGTCAGGGGAATTTATCATTTAATAAAGGACTACGTGAATGGGAAACGAGGAGGATTGTAACTTAATTTTATTAAGTGAGAACTTTATATTCTTTGTTTTATTTCTTGAAAAGGAAAATTTTGTTGCTTTTATGAAAAGAACAATGTAAACTACTTAAGAACATTGAATAGTAAATACGTTAAGGAGGACGGCGGCATGGCAATTGACAGTAAATCGATGATGGAACTGGACGGTACGTTAAACGAGCAGTTTGATGAACTTGTGAAGTTTTGTATGAGGTCCGGCGAGATTAATCTTGATTTATATACGGAGTATGATGTAAAACGGGGTCTGCGTGATTCAAATGGAAACGGTGTCCTGACCGGACTGACGGAGATTTCCGATGTAACCGGAACGAGAATAGACGCGGGCGTAAAAGTGCCATCGGATGGACGTCTTTTTTATCAGGGCTATAATGTCCTTGAAATGATTAAAGGTAACGAGAATAAACGGTTCTGCTTTGAGGAGGCTACATATTTACTGCTGTTTGGCGAGCTGCCTACAGATAAGCAGCTCAAGAGTTTTATTGAAATTCTCACCAGTCTTCAGGAGATATCCGGCGCGTTTTTGCGGGATGTTATTATGAAGGCGCCGAGCGGAAATATTATGAACGCGCTGCAAAAGAGCGTTCTGACGCTATATTCTTATGATGAAAACCCGGATGACATCACGCCTGCGAATGTGTTGAGGCAGTCGCTGCAGCTTATCTGCAAGCTGCCGTTGATTTCGGTTTATGCGTATTATGCTTACAGACATTTCCGGTTTGACGAGACGCTGTTAATCCGTACGCCTCAGAAGGGAGACTCCATTGCGGAAAATCTTCTGCGGATGATTCATCCTGACGGGAAATATACGGAGCTTGAAGCCAAGGTTCTTGATATTGCGCTTGTAATTCACGCGGAGCACGGAGGCGGTAATAATTCCACATTTACAAACCATGTGGTAACTTCGTCGGGAACCGATACATATTCGGCGGTTGCGGCATCCATTGCGTCGCTGAAAGGACCGAAACACGGCGGTGCCAATCTGAAAGTGCAGCAGATGTTTGACGATATTAAAGCGCATTGCGGCGATTGGCAGAATCTTCATGAAATCAGCGCATATCTGTCAAAGATTTTGGCAAAGGAAGCATTTGACGGTTCCGGTCTGATTTACGGCATGGGGCATGCCGTTTATACGGAATCGGACCCGAGACAGGTGATTTTAAAGGAATACGCAAGAAAGCTGGCAGCCGAAAAAGGCAGGATGGAAGAGTTTGAATTGTATTCCAACGTGGAGACGATTTCCGCGGAGCTGATTACGAGACAGAGGCGGGTGTTTAAGCCGGTTTGCGCCAATGTGGATTTTTACAGCGGATTTGTATATACGATGCTTGGGATACCGACGGAATTATTTACGCCAATGTTTGCGATATCCAGAATGTCCGGATGGAGCGCGCACCGTCTGGAGGAACTTTGCAACAACAGTAAGATTATCCGTCCGGCGTACAAATTTGTCGGCGTGCATAAGGACTATAAGGAGATGTCACAGCGCGACTGGGATTAAAGTTTTGAGGTACTTCTTTGGGAGTACCTCTTTTATTGACGTAATTGGTGGAGACATGGTATTATGATACAAAATATGCTTCTTTTATGGGTACGGAAACTATAATCAGAAAGAAGTTTGTTATGGAGGATAAGCTTATGGATGATTCAAGGGGACTTTTTGGGGGAACCACCGAAGGTGTGCCAGTCACCGGGGACCGTGAGCAGCATAGTGAAATGCAAAACATTCAGAATCTGGAGGCTGTCATTAATGAAGGGCTTCGGTTCGCTCTGTTGGAGGAGACGCCGGACCAGTCGCTGGATGTGTTTCTAAAGTATCTGGGAAAAGCACTGAATGGAGAGAGAACCTACATATTTGAACGGAATGAGACCGGCGGTGATGATAATACCTATGAGTGGGTTGCCGACGGGGTGGAACCGGAAAAGGAACATCTTCAAAATGTTCCGCCGGAGGTATGCGCGGGCTGGTACCGGAATTTCAGTATCGGAAAGAATATCATGATTGAGCGCCTGGAAGATATCAGGGAGGCGGACCCTCCATTGTATGAGACTTTGAAACGGCAGAATATTCATTCTCTTGTAGTGGTTCCCCTTTATGACGGAAAAAAGGTCATTGGTTTTTACGGTGTGGACAATCCGCCGTCAAAGTTTTTGGAATACGCATCGAATATGCTTCAGACGGCGGCATACTTTATCGTATCTTCTCTGAAACGGCGGAATCTGGTTCGTGAGCTGCAAAAGCGCAGCTATGATGTTCTCCATGCGCTCAGCGTGGACTATCTGGGAATTTATCAGGTGAACCTTGATACAGGTGAATGTGAGGTATACCGGGACGGAGAACAGATGAGTATGGACTGGGCCGTCAATTTTAAGGACGGTTATCAGACGGCTATGGAACGGTATATATCCCGGTATGTGATCCCCCAGGACCAGGAACGGCTCCGTGCTGTTACGAAAAAAAGTTATGTGATTGCACAACTTCGGACAAAAAAGAAGTTCTATGTCCGGTATCAGGTGAAGGACAGCTCGTATGGACTGAAGCACATGGAGATTCATTTTTCCGCTACACAGAGAACGGAAGACGAGAACTGTGCAATTTTTGCCCAGAGGGATGTCAATGCTGTGGTGGAACAGGAGGAGATGTATAAGCTTGAGGCAAGGCAGAGTATGGAAGATATCCTGGAGGGGGCAAGAACCGGAATCTGGACGATTGAGTTAGAAGAGGGTTGTCAGCCGAGAATGTATACAGACCGGACCATGCGGATTCTTCTGGGAGTACCGGACGAGATAGAGCCGGAAGAGTGCTATCGGCATTGGTTTGAGAATATTGAACCGGACTATGTGGAGATGGTACAGGAAGCTGTGCAGGAGATATTGAAAACGGGGCGTTCAGAGGTGATATATCCCTGGAATCATCCCGAACTGGGAAAGATTTATGTCCGCTGCGGCGGTGTACCGGACAAAACATTTAAAAAGCCGGGCGTTTGTTTAAACGGATATCATCAGGACATTACGGAAACAATGGTCACAAGAAGGAAACAGGAACAGGCAATCATGGAGTTGTTGGAGAAGGTCAGACGTGCCAATTCGGCAAAGAGTGAATTTCTTTCTCATATGTCCCATGACCTTCGTACGCCTATCAACGCAATTTTGGGAATGCTGACTATTATAGAAAAAAGTCAGGATGACTTGGAGCTGCAAAGAGAATGCCGGAAAAAAATCCGTGTGTCGGCGGAGCACCTGTTGTCCATGGTTAACGATGTTCTTCAGGTCAGCAAGCTGGACAGCGGACAGTCAACAGTGGTGGAGGAACCGTTTGACATTCATGATACTTTAGAAGACTGCATTACAATTTTGTCTGTGCAGGCGGAGGAGAGAGGGATTATGCTGACGCTGGAGGAAACCGACGTGCGGCATAGCAGATTGCGTGGAAATCCGCTGCATTTGAAACAAATTCTGATGAATATTATTGATAACTCCCTCAAATATAATCAACTGCATGGCTCTGTATTTGTCAGGGTAAAGGAGACTGCTTATCAGGATGGGGTTGCAGTTTTTCAGTTTGTGATTGAGGATACGGGAATTGGTATCGAGGAGGACTTTAAAAAGCAGATTTTTGAACCGTTTACCCAGAAACATCAGGGTGCAAGAACCAATTATAACGGTGTCGGGCTTGGTATGTCCATCGTAAAGAAACTGGTGGAACAGATGAATGGAACCATTGAGGTAGACAGTCAAATCGGTCAGGGAAGTGTGTTTCGGATTATCTTGCCGATTCAGGTGGACGAGGCATGGAGTAAGCAGCCTGTAGATGAAGAGCAAAACGGACGGGGCGGTATTGCCGGGATGCGCGTTCTTTTGGTAGAAGATAATGAAATTAACTGCGAAATTGTGGAGTTCATGCTTAAGGATGCAGGTGCAAAGGTTGTGACTGCAAATGACGGGAAAGCTGCCGTGGATGTGTTTGCGGCATCCGAACAGGGAACGTTTGACTGTATTCTCATGGATTTAATGATGCCGGTTATGAGCGGATATGAGGCGACGCGTGTCATTCGCAGTTTGGAACGGCCGGATGCGAAAAATGTGCCGATTGTAGCGTTGTCGGCGAACGCATTTGAAGAGGATGTTGCGATGGCAAAGGACGCCGGGATGAATGAACATCTGGCGAAACCGGTGGACATCAAAAGGATGTTTCATGTTATGAGCCGTCTGAGATGTTGACGGGATTATAGAGAGCAGGCATTGCCAAACCGCTGTCAGAAGATTTCTGGGAATAGCGAAAATTTAGATAAATACGATTTACGAAAATTTATGCGCAAAGAATTCCAGCCTCTTTTTTTTTGAGGATAAATATGCTATAATTTTTTAATCTAATGAATGTACGGAGGTTGCTTATGGGACTTACAAAACAAAAAACAGAAATGAACGATTTGGCGCGCGCAAACAAGATGCTGTTACTCTGCTATGTCATTACGACGGTTGTACTGGATTTGGCATATCTGGTTGAGGTACTGAAAGGCTCAAGGACCATCGGATATTACGCTGTATTTTTAGTACTGTCTCTTTTACCAATGATAATATCAGCTGTAATGTATAATAAAAACAATGAGAATAAAATAATGCGGTATGTAGTGGCGTATTGTTACGCAGTGCTGTATACATTTGTTGTTTTTACAACATTTACCGATGTGGCGTTTGTTTATGCGATTCCGATGATGATTGCGATTACAGTTTACGCGAACAGCCAGTTCGCAATCCGTGTGGGAATCGGCGTAATTGCCGTTACGGTTGTGCAGGCGGTCTATCAGAATACATCGGACGTTTTGGTACATACCGATATGGCAACGATTGAAGTGAAAGTGTTCGCTCTGATTCTCTGCGCGTTCTTTAGTATAATTGTAGCGGACCATTTTACGAAAACAACAGGCGGCAAATTAAAAATAGCCGATGAGGCAAGAAACAGTTCAGAAGAACTTTTGGGGAAAGTTATGAACGTTTCTGAGAATATGGCGGAGTTAATTGGGAATGCTACAGATAAGGTGAATTTTTTGCATGATTCTATGGAAAAGACTATGTCTTCCATGGAAGAGGTCAATTCAGGAACCGGTGATACGGTCAATGCCGTTCAGAACCAGCTTGAAAAGACGGAACAGATTCAGAACCATATTTCAAATGTAGAACAGGCTTCCAATGCGATTAAGGAAGATATGGCTGCAGCACGCGCGGAACTGGATGAAGGCAATCATAATATTGATATATTGATTCAGCAGGTTGATGAGACGAATGCGGCAAGTGCCAGAGTAGGCATGCAGATGCAGAAGCTGGCTGCGAGGGCGACTCAGATGGAGTCGATTATCAATGTGATTGAGGGCGTGACGGAACAGACGGCGCTTCTGGCGCTGAATGCAAGCATTGAAGCGGCGAGGGCGGGCGAAGCCGGAAAGGGATTTGCGGTTGTGGCGTCGGAGATTTCATCACTTGCAGGTCAGACGAGCAGCGCTACCGTGGAAATAACAGACTTGATTAACAATGTTTCGGCAGAACTCAGAGCCGTGATGGATATGATTCAGAAACTGGAGGAAAACAACCGTGTTCAGGGAGAAAAGGCGAAGAAAACGGTTGAGAGTTTCCAGAGTATCGACAGAGTATCAAAAGCGGTTGGCGAGCAGTCCGTTTATCTGGAACGTGCGGTAAACGATTTATCACAAGCCAATGCTGAGATTGTGGAGAATATTCAGACGATTTCAGCAATTACGGAGGAAGTTACGGCTCATTCGAGCGAGACATATGCGAGCAGCGAGCAGAATGACAGGACGGCTTCCGAGGTGCTGGAGCTTGTCAATCAGTTAAACAGTCTTGCGCAGACATTAAAGCAGAATGAATAAAGGGAAAAGCAGGAGCATAAGGGAATGGAAATCAGACAGGCAGAGATGCTGAATCATTTTGAGACCGGGATTTTCGCAGCTCTCGATGAAAAAAAAGAAGAGATGATGAAATCCGGGAAAAAGGTGTATAACTTATCGGTCGGAACGCCGGATTTTAAACCGCAGCAGCATATTGTGGACGCGCTGGTGGAAGCGGCAAAGGACCCGTCGCAGTATGTTTACGCGCTGAGAGACCTGCCGGAGCTTTTGGAGGCGGTCAGAGAGTATTATCTGGAGCGGTTCGGGGTAGAAGTAGAGACGGACGAGATTACGTCCATTCACGGTTCGCAGGAAGGAATCGGGCATATCGGAATGGCTTTGACAAGCCCCGGCGACGCGGCGATTATCCCCAATCCGGGTTACCCGATTTTTGAGGCAGGCGCGTATCTGGGCGGCGCGGAATTATATTTTTATCCGCTGAAAGCAGAGAATCAATATCTGCCGGAATTTGATAAGATTCCGGAAAATGTGGCGCGCAACGCGAAGTTTATGATACTTTCCTATCCGTATAATCCAGTCTGTGCTGTGGGAACGCCGCAAATGTACCGGGAGGCGATTGCGTTTGCGAAGAAATATAATGTTATCATTATTCATGATAACGCTTATTCGGATATTATTTATGACGGTGCGGAAGGCGGTTCTTTCCTTTCTTATGAAGGGGCGAAGGAAGTCGGCGTTGAGTGTTTTTCTCTTTCTAAGTCATTTAATGTAACGGGATGCAGAATTTCGTTTGTTGTCGGAAATAAGCAGGTAATTGATGCGATTAAGCTTCTCCGGTCTCAGATTGATTTCGGAATGTTCCTTCCGATTCAGAAAGCGGCGATTGCCGCGCTTCGTGGACCGAGAGACGCGGTAAAGGCGCAGTGCGCGGAATATCAGAAGAGACGCGACGCGCTGTGCGGCGGGTTTCGAAAAATCGGCTGGGATGTGCCGGACAGCAAAGGAACGATGTTTGCCTGGGCGCCGATTCCACCGAAGTTTCAGACTTCCGAAGAATTTTGTATGGCGCTGATGGAGCAGACGGGCGTGATTTGTACGCCTGGTCATTCGTTCGGTTCGCTAGGAGAGGGGTATGTCCGGTTTGCGCTGGTACTGCCGGTGGAAGTCATTGAAGAATTGATAGAAGTTGTGGATAAGAGCGGGATTTTAAGATAGGATAAAGCAGTGCGAAGAGGCACCCTTTGACGGGTGCTTTCATTGCGTAATAGAGAGTAATGAACGGGAAAGGTAAGAAAAAACCATGAAAAAAACACAGATAAAGTTTGATAAGGAGCTTTTATATCTTATACCTACGGCAGCATGGATTCTTGTGATGACGCTGATGAATTATTTTTGTGCTTCCCATATCCTGAATTCTGACATATCGGCAGAACTGGTTCTGGCAAAAGAACTTTCCGATTCCAACAAATTATTTACGACGCAGTGGTTTTATTCTACTGAAATTCGTGTTTTATATACCCAGATTGTCTCGCTGTTTTTGTTTAAAATAGTGCACTCATGGAATCTTGTGCGCACGCTGACAAATTTTATTTTTTTCGCGGCTCTGCTCGGTTCATATTTGTTTGCAGTCAAACCGCTGCATTTAAAGAAACGCAGTGTGTATCTTTCTTCTTTGTTTTTATTTATACCGTATTCCATCCAGTATCTTTATATCGTACATATCGGTAATTCCTACATACCGCATTTTATCATTGTATTTGTCTGTGTGGGGCTGTTTGTCCGGCTGACACAGCAGAGGAAGAAAACGACGCTGCTGCTTTTTATTGCGTGGAGTTTTTATGCGGGATTATGCGGCATCCGGTTTGCGGTCATTTATGCGATTCCGGTTGTTCTTGCTGCCATTCTGGAAATTGTCGTTGAAAACGGATGTGGAACCGGTACGTTGTTTGACAGAAATTTATGGAAACGTCCGGGGGTTTATTTGTCGCTTATCGGTTTTTTCACATTCGCCGCAGGTCTTTTTATCAATATGTTTGTGTTTACAAGGTTTATCGTCGTGGGAGAAACAAATGATTTGCTGATGAACATTTTAAACGACAGCGGTGTCATTGCCAGGCTTGATTTTATTATTACGGGTCTTTTAAGTCTGTTCGGGTATTATGATTTTGAAAATCTGATGTCGCGGGGCGGCATCGCATCGGTTGCGGCAGTTGTTATTGCCGCCGCTCTGACTGTTATCTGTATTACGCTTGTGAAGCATTATACAAAGCTTACGGCATTATGCAGATTTTATGTAATGCTTTTTTTTACGGCGCTTTTTACGAATACGTTTCTGTTTGTGTTTGTTGCGGGGACCTATGTTCCGCGCTATTTCATTCCAATGATGATATTGATTGCGCCGTGTATCGCCGTCTATCTGGATACCGCGGCGTTCATGCGGCTTGATTTTCATAAGCTCGTCGCAATTTTTCTGGCGGCGGCAATGAATATCAGCGGAATTGCGGCATGTTTGTGGTGCGCGCAGACGGATTTAAACGCGCCTTTTAAGGAAGTGGTAAATTTTTTGGAGGAGGAGCATTTGAATTTCGGTCTGAGTACATTCTGGAATACGGGTGTGCCGAATGAGCTTTCTGACGGGTATGTGGAACTTGTTACGGTGCGGGAAGACGATATAACAAAAATGTACGGGTGGCTTACGGCGAAACGGTATCTTCACGCCGAGACATGGAATAATATCAGTAATGAGCGTATTTTCTTTTTGATAGATGATGATATTTATGAAATGAACAAGCATCTTCAGATGGTTCTTGACGGGGAATGTATTTACGAAGAAAACGGTTATAAGATTCTGGTGTACGATAAGGAGTATTTTATCGATACATACGGAAATCAGTATTTTATAGAGTAAGAAAGGCGGATAAGGATGATGGAAAAAGAAAATAAACTGGCGGTGATGCCGGTAGGGAAACTTTTGTTTTCTCTTGCCGTGCCTGCCATTGCGGCGCAGATTGTGAATCTGCTATATAATATGATTGACAGAATTTATATCGGACATATCAAGGACGTGGGGACGACTGCGCTGACAGGCGTGGGCGTAACATTGCCGGTCCTTATGCTGGTGGCGGCGTTTGCGGCGCTGGTCGGTTTTGGCGGTGCGCCAAGAGCGGCAATCGCCATGGGAAAGGGAAACAATGAAGACGCGGAAAAAATTTTGGGAAACTGTGTGGGCATGATTGTTTTGATTTCCATCATTCTGACGGTGGTATTTTCCTTATTTTCCACGGAAATTCTTTATGCGTTCGGCGCGAGTGACGATACGATTGTCTACGCGCGCCAGTATATGAAGATTTATGTGCTGGGGACGATTTTTGTGCAGATTACAACAGGACTCAATGCGTTTATTACATCACAGGGGTTTGCTTCGGTAGGTATGAAGACGGTAATGATTGGCGCCGGGTTAAATATTGTACTGGACCCGCTGTTTATTTTCGGATTTCATATGGGTGTTCAGGGCGCGGCGCTTGCAACCGTTTTGTCGCAGGCAGTTTCCGCAGTCTGGGTTTTGTGCTTTTTGTGTGGAAAGAAGACGATTCTGCATGTCAGATGGCAGAATTTAAAAATCAGTCCTGCCGTTATCGGACCGGTGCTGGCGCTTGGTGTTTCGCCGTTTATTATGCAGGCTACGGAAAGTCTGCTGTCGATATGTTTTAATACGTCTCTTGGCAAATACGGCGGCGATATCGCAGTCGGTTCGATGACGATTCTTGCCAGTGTCATGCAGACGGCGATGATGCCGATTCAGGGGCTTGCGCAGGGAATGCAGCCAATTGTAAGTTTCAATTATGGAGCGAAGCAGTTTCACCGTGTGAAAAAAGCGTTTTTGCTTACGCTTAGGAGCTGCCTGATTTATACGTTTGCGATGTGGCTCGTTGCCATGCTTTTTCCGAATGTGCTTGCGTCCATTTTTACGACGGATACTGAGCTGATTGCGTATACTTCATGGGCGCTGCGGATTTATATGGCGGCCTGCTGCATTTTCGGCGCGCAGATTGCCTGCCAGCAGACATTTGTTGCGCTTGGAAAAGCAGTTCACTCTCTGTTTCTGGCGGTGCTGCGCAAGATTATTTTGTTAATTCCGATGATTTATATTTTACCGCGCTTTTTTGAGGATAAGGTTTTCGCCGTATTTCTGGCGGAACCGGTTTCTGATACGCTTGCGGTGATTACTACGGTGACGCTGTTTTTCGCGACGGCGTGGAAGATGATAAAAAACGGGGAGAAGGAAAGTCAGGAAAGGGAGATGGCGAACGTATGAAGCTTGTGACATATGTAACGGATCAAAAAGAAAGAGTAGGTGTTATCGGCAGAGACGAACAGTATGTGTATCCTGTGCGTCTGGCGGGAATGGAATATGATTCGATGCTTGAGCTGATTGACGGAATCAGCAGAGCAGAGATGGAACGCCTTGCCGCGCTGGCAAATGAAAGCAACGATAAAGCGGAGCGGGCAGAAGGCGCAGTTCCAATGTCGGAGGTGGTTTTAAAAGCGCCGATTCCGCATCCAAGACAGGACGTTATCTGTCTTGGTATTAATTATATGGCGCATGCCGAGGAATCGGCACGATATAAGGAGGAAGCGTTTGGAGGCGAACGTCTGTATGCCGTTTATTTTTCGAAGAGAGTGAATGAGGCGGTAGCGCCGGGCGGGGAAATTTGTTCCCATGAAGGTCTGGTGGACAGTCTTGATTATGACTGTGAACTTGCCGTGAGTA
>CAJTZH010000086.1 GCA_910584325.1 uncultured Lachnospiraceae bacterium
CGCGCCGAGAGGATGCGCCATGGAATGTACGATTCCAAGACCTACATTAGAAAATCCCATTCCCGCTATATACTGTCCAAGCGCCATACCTTCTCTTCCTTCCGGCGTATTGTCAACGGCACCTCTTAACGTCCTTGCAATAATCTCAATGGCTTTGAGATGGAACATATCGGATAATTCCCATGCGCCCTTTGTGATATATCCTTCAATGGCATGTGTCAACGCATCCATACCGGTCGCAGCCGTAAGTCCTTTTGGCATTGTAGACATCATGTCCGGGTCAACAACCGCAACAACCGGAATATCATGCACGTCCACGCAGACCATCTTACGATTCTTTTCGGCATCTGTAATCACATAATTAATTGTTACCTCCGCCGCGGTACCTGCCGTTGTCGGAACGGCAATAATCGGAACAGACGCGTTCTTTGTCGGAGCAACGCCCTCAAGGCTTCTGACATCGGCAAACTCCGGATTATTGACAATAATGCCGATTGCCTTTGCCGTATCCATGGATGAACCACCGCCGATTGCCACAAGATAATCTGCGCCAGATTTTTTAAACGCCTCTACACCGGTCTGGACATTTTCAATTGTCGGATTCTGTTTGATATTGGAATAAACTTCATACGCCAGGGAAGCCTCATCCAGAATATCCAGTACTTTCTTGGTCACGCCGAATTTGATAAGATCCGGGTCTGAGCAGACAAGTGCCTTTTTAAAGCCTCTGTTCTTTGCTTCCGTGGCAATATCTTTGATTGCGCCCGCTCCATGATAAGATGTTTCATTCAGTACAAATCTGTTACTCATTTTAACACTCTCCTTTATTCTTCAGGCTGTCTGCCTGTATTTTTTACGCCTGCTGCTTCAACCGCTCATATAATTGCTGAATCTCATCCTTTGTCGCAAGCCGTTCCGAAAACGCGCTGGCGCTTCCTGCCGCCACTGCAAGCTTCAGGGAATCCTCATATCCGACCTCCGCCAGCATTCCCGTAATAAATCCCGCAATCATGGAATCTCCGGCGCCGACCGTATTAACCGCGCTTCCTCTCGGAGCAATGCAGGAATAGACTTTTCCATCCTCCGCCGCAAGAACCGCTCCGACTTCCCCAAGCGAAATAATGGCGTTTCTTGCCCCCATTTCCCTGATTTTCTTCGCGTAGCTCTGCGCCTCTCCAAGCGTGCTGACACGGACGTCAAACAATTCATACAGTTCATCCTGATTTGGTTTGACTAAATACGGTCTTAAATTAATCAGGTCGTGTAAAATGCTTCCTGAAGCATCCACTACCGTCTTTACACCCTTTGACACCATATTCTTTGTAATGTCATAGTACGTTTTTCTCGAAAGCGACGCCGGAATACTTCCTGCAAGAATTAAGATATCTCCGGCTTCAAGCTCCTCCAGAATCATCCTCAGTTCCTCCAGATATTCCCTCTCAATCTTCGGTCCCGCCGCATTAATCTCTGTTTCTTTCCGTTCTTTTATCTTAACGTTAATTCTCGACAATCCTTCCGCAAGTTCAATAAAGCGGCAGGAACATCCCGCTTCCTCAACACGTTTTACAATCTCTCTGCCTGTAAAACCAGCAACAAATCCGACTGCCGTACTCGAAACACCAAGCTCATTTAGAATCAGAGAAACGTTAATTCCCTTGCCTCCCGCTAAAACGGCGTCCGAGTTTACACGGTTCACTGCCCCGATATTCAATTTGTCAACATTTACCACATAATCAAGTGATGGATTCAAAGTCACGGTATAAATCATAACAAACATTCCTTTTAGTAAATTTTTTCCGTCACTTAACTATACTCTTTTTCCGCTCCAAAATCAAGTGCGCCGCTGTTATAAACAACTCATAAATCTGTCAAAATACTTCCTGCCCTGCTCCGTACATTTATAAACGCCTGAGTCTTCAAGAACCCCTACGAATGTCTTACCCATCTCTTCAAAAAGAATATCCATCACATTCTCTTCAGTGATAACATCATAATGTTCAATAAAATTTTTCACCCAATCCTTATGCTTCACAAGGCTTTCTTCACAGGTAAAATCTTCTTGTTTCACAAGGTACTTTGCAAGAAGCGTCATTTCTGTTTTCAGGCGCGCCGGTAAAATCGCAAGCCCCATCACCTCTATCAGTCCGATATTTTCTTTCTTGATATTGTGATACTTCGCATGAGGATGATACACACCAAGCGGACATCCTTCGGTGGTAATATTATTTCGAAGCGCTAAATCCAGCTCGTACTTTCCGTCTCTCATTCTCGCTATCGGTGTAATGGTATTATGCGGCTCCCCGTCCGTCTCGGCAAAAATAAACGCTTCCTCATCCGTATACCCGCGCCATGCCGTTAAAATATGGTCCGCAAACTCGACAAGCCGCTCCGCTTTTTCGCTGCGGATACGGATAACCGATAAAGGCCATTTCACAATTCCCGTCTCCACATCTTCATACCCTTTGATGACAACTGTTTTCTCAACAGGCGCCTTTGCCATCGGAAACTCGTGACAGCCGCCCTGAAAATGTTCATGAGTAAGAATGGAGCCTCCGACAATCGGTAAATCGGCATTAGAACCCACAAAATAATGAGGAAACAGTTTAATAAAATCAAACAGCTTCTGAAACGCCGCCTTATCAATCTTCATCGGGCTGTGTTCTGACGACAGGACAATACAATGCTCGTTGTAATACACATACGGCGAATACTGAAATCCCCACTTGCTGTCATTTATTGTAATCGGAATAATTCTGTGATTTTGTCTCGCCGGATGATTGACTCTTCCCGCGTATCCTTCATTTTCCATGCACAGCTGACACTTCGGATAACTGCTCTGCTTCATCAGCTTTGCCGCCGCAATTGCCTTCGGGTCTTTCTCCGGCTTCGACAGGTTAATGCTCATCTCTATTTCACCGTACAGGCTGTCCACAGTCCACTTAAGGTCGCGTTTTACCCTGCCTCTCCGTATGTAATTAGAAACGCCGCTCAATTGATAAAAATAATCGGTCGCCTCCTTCGGCGAATTTTGATAATGCCGGTTAAATTCACGAATCACCTCGCTTGGGCGTTTCACCAGACAATTCATCAGCTTCGTGTCAAACAAGTCTCCGGCAACGACTCCCTCATCAACCAATCCTCTTTGTCTCGCCTCGCTGATCAATTCCGCGAGAATCTCTTCTAAATCATCGCAATTTCCGATATTTTCCGGCTCGGCATAATCATCCAGTTTCATCTCCGAAAGAATTAAATTTGTCGCGTAAATCTTATCCTCCGGCTCAATCAGCCCTGTATTCAGACCATATTGTACCAGCCTCGCAATATTTTCATACATATTTCCGCCACCTCCGCATTTTCTAATCAATCACTTTTATTCCGCCATACTTACGCACTTTTAACACATGACAGGCATCTTTGCCGAATACGCTGTCCATAAAATTTCTATAATCTTCGACCATGTCATCCGGCACAAATGCCTGAATGGTTCCCGCGAATCCTCCGCCGTGAACTCTTGCCGCTCCCGCCCCTCTAAGCGCGATGTCGCTTGCCGCAAGCCCCAGCGATACCCCCTGATGTTCTACATCTTTGTTGGTATAGACATTCTGCAGATATTTGAACGAAGAATTTCCCGAATCCGTAATCAACCGTAAAAACGCGTCAAAATTTCCGTCGTTCAAAGCGCTCACAATCCTCTCTACACGCTTATTCTCCTCAAAGAAATGAATGGCGCGAAGAACTGCCCTGTCATTTACCGCTTCACGGACGTTCGCGATATTTTTATAAAATTCATCCTCGTCCACCTCCCGGAGTACCTCCCTGCCAAAATACGCAGCAATTGCTTTCATTTCCTTCGGCACCGCCGCATAATCCGCCGTCAAGTCCTGATGAGAACCCTTGGTATCGACAATACAGAGACTGTGACGGTATTTTCCGAAATCAACAGCGACTTTCTCCACCACCGGATTCCCGGTATCTTTAAAATCAATATGAATCATCCCACCCACGGAACAGGCCATCTGGTCCATTAGTCCACACGGTTTTCCGAAAAATACATTTTCTGCGTACTGCCCCGCCTGCGCAATTTTCACGGCACTAATTTCCATATTGTTAAACAGTCCTTTAATAATTGTCCCCATAATCGTTTCAAATGCCGCGGAGGAAGACAGACCGGCGCCGATTAAAACGTCGCTGGTGACATAGGCATTAAATCCTGAAATCTTATACCCTTCCTTTTTTAAAGCATAGGAAACCCCCTTAATTAAACCTGCGGAAGTACCCTCGTCCTCCTCCTTTTTTTCCAAATCCGCCAATTCCACCGTAAGCATCGGGTATCCGTCTGACACAACCCTGATTATATTCTCGTCGTTATAAGAAACAACCGCGACAGCGTCCAAATTAATGGAAGTTGCGATTACTTCTCCCCTTTGATGGTCTGTATGGTTGCCGCAAACCTCACTCCGCCCCGGCGCACTGTATACTGCCACTTCCCTCTCAGAAAATGTTTCTTCAAACAGTTTTAGAAGTTTGATGTAACGCTGCCTCTGATATGCGGTAAGATTCACGTCCTCATAAATATCGGCAAACAGTTCATCATATTTTCCCGACTCCAGCTCTTTCTTTAGCAGTTTAAATTCTCTCATAACGGTTCCTCCTTATCATTGATTAAAAATACTTTATACTAACATTATAATTATTTTTTTCTGTTCTGTAATATCTTTTTACTAAATTATATTGATTTTTTAGTAAAAATTTACTAAAATTTTATCAGGACAAAACAGATAAGAAAGAAGGTTAACGATGGCAACCATCAAAGACATTTCCGAAAAAACAGGCGTATCCGCCGGCGCGGTGTCCCGCATTCTGAATAATGACCCCTATATGAGCGTGACAGAAGAAACACGCCAGAAAGTTATTAACGCCGCGAGAGAACTGGGTTACAAAAAAAAGAAAAAATCCGCCGCCGGAAAAAGCAGTTTTACCATCGGCATCGTGCAGTGGTTCTCGCCGCAGCAGGAAATCGAGGACAGCTATTATTTGTATATCCGCCACGGAATTGAGGATTTCTGTATCCGCAACAATATCACGGTGCACCGTGCCGTTAAAACGGATTACGCGTATGTAGAACCGCTTCGTGACGCCGACGCCCTCGTCTGTATCGGCAAATTCGGCGCGGCAGATATTAAAAAGCTAAAAAAACTAAGTAAAATACTTCTTTTTATTGACATGGAACTGGAAGATGATTCTGTCAGTACGATTAACTTAGATTATCGCAACGCAATGATACAGGCAATGGATTTTCTCACCCAAAACGGGCATACTAAAATCGGTTTTCTGGGCGGTAAAGAGTATCTGGAAAATCACGAATTATACCAAGACAAACGACGGGATTATTTTATAGAATACTGTGAAAAACATGAACTAGATTATCAGGATTATCTGCTTATCGACCGTTTTTCCACCAAATCCGGCTACGATATGATGTTACATCTCATTCGCAAAAAAAAGATGCCTACGGCAATATTTGCCGCAAGCGACCCCATTGCAATCGGCGCGTTGAGCGCTTTAACCGACCGCGGCTACCGTGTCCCCGATGACATTTCCATTATCGGATTTGACGATACAGATGCGTCGGGCTACACCAATCCACCTCTCACCACCATTCACGCTCCGGCGTATCAGATGGGATACTACGGCGCAGGCGTTGTTTATCATCTTCTGCCCGCGCAAGCCAAAACGGCAATCAAAATGAAGCTGCCGTGTTCTTTAGTGATTCGCGCAAGCGTAAAGAAAGAAGCGGGGGCGTAATATCCATTCCGCCCCCACTTACATTCAGTCTCCCAACCGGGTATCATCCGTTTCATCCTCCAGCACGTCAAATGCCGCACCGCATGCCCATGGACTGCCGATATCACACCGTCCCAGATGATACTGTTTTTTTGTCTCCCCTTCCTTTACCGCATCGGAAAACTCCAGTTTCATTCTGCTTTCCGGAGAGTCTCCAAATTCATCAAGAACATTTATAATTGCGCTGATGTCGTTCATATTGTCATTAATGTTGTTATCCATTTTTTAACTCCTTTCTGTTTTATAAATTTATTGTAACACGGAACGCTGTCCTTTTTATAACATTTTCCGTTAAACAACCTCAAGTAATTTTAAAACCCAGTAAATCAAACCAAGAAACCAGCTCGTCACGATACCGTATAAGATCACCGGTCCGGCAATCGTAAATATTCTCGCGCCTACGCCAAACACCCATCCTTCCTTTTTAAACTCCATGGCAGGAGCACAGACTCCGTTTGCAAATCCGGTTATCGGAACAAGAGCGCCTGCGCCGCCCCACTTTACAATCGATGGATATACATTAAGGCACGTCAAGAGTATGCTCAAAAGTACCAATATCAGTGTATTCCAAAGTCCCGCCGTTTCTTTGTCAAGCCCCATACTCATCAGATACGTGATAATTGCCTGTCCCAATGTACAGATGATGCCTCCCACCAAAAAAGCCTTTACACAGTTCGCCGCACAGCTGTGTGTTGGCGTAACCTGCTTCACATAATCATTATATTTTTTGTTTCTGTCTTTTTCCAGAACATTTTCATTACCCATTTTCCAACATCCTTTCCGCTAATAATTCAATAAAAAGAAATAAACCAGACCGCCGATACCTTTTCCGAGAGCCATTAAAAGTATGATGATACCAAATCCCGTTGTAAGTCCCGTCCTCATGATATAAACCGGAATTGTTTTTATCACCTCAGCAAGAGCAATCGCAAGGCATCCTGCATAAATTCCTCCGACCAGTCCAAATATAATCAGCGCGGGTACACCAAACGGAACAGCAATATCAAAAACAAATAACACATTTCCTATCGCGGCTCCCCAGATAACACATTCCTCATAAAGCAAAATATCACCGGCAGTATGGGTATCCTGCGCTATCCGATTAATAATCCCAAGTGTAGTAATCAATGCGTACATTCCGCCCGAAACAAGGATTCCCGCTGAAATGCCCGTTATACCCAACAGAAAATTGACCCATATTTCATTAAGAGGCATCGTATTCCTCCTTCTTCCTTGATGCGCGCTCTACAACCGCCGTATCCACATCGGACTCGTAACTTCTCATCTGCACCTCGACAGGCGTCGGCGTATCCGATAACTTCTTGCCTACAAAATGATTATAGAAAACGGCAATACCGAGTGTGAGACCAATGCTATAAGACAGTTCAAGGATTCCGTTCTGTTCACCGCCAACAAGTTCATAAATTTTCTCAAAAAGCTCGCTCACGCCTATATCATTATTATACGCCATAATAGTGAACATACTGCCGATAAACACAATCACACATGTGACAAATATTTTCAGCACATTCCAGATACCTTTCTTTGGTGGTTTTTCTTTATACTCTATAATAAAGTCACTCTCGCCGATATTATTAATTTCCGCCTCGGGACATTCTTTTGAGATTCTCTCAATGATATCCATAACAGAAAACACATAAGTCCCTTTTTTCACATCAGGAATATTTAATAGTTTTATGGCGCGCACCCTTGCCTGAAGCGCTTTATTTGTAGCATAAACTGTCGCAATCTCGCCGATATTCACTTTTTTCTCATACACCATGGTATTCCGTTCAAATTTTACATAGACGGTTTCAGACATATAAAAAAAACCTCCATTTACAACTTATTACTATTGTTGCAAATAAAGGTTTTCCTATTCTGGAAATTTTATGAAACTTATTGTGCCTTCTCCACCTGAACAATGGCATCCTTCTTCATCGGAATACGGCAGTTTTTATTATTGCCGAACTCCACGATGACCGTGTCGTCCGTAATATCGATAACCGTTCCGTAAAATCCGCTGGATGTGAGAATATAATCGCCGTTCTCAATGGTAGACATCAATTCGTCATGCGCCTTCTGCTGCTTTTTCTGTGGTCTTATTGCCATAAAATACATCATGGCTCCGATTACTACCACATAGATTACAATCATCATTAACATGCTGCCACCGCCGCCTTCAGCGCCGGCTGCCGCTTGGTCTAATAAAATCATTTTTTATTTCCTCCTGAACAAATTATATATACTATACCATTCACAGTATGAAAATGGCAATACATATTTCATTTTTAAATCTAAATTCTTTATTAAAATCCGTTCTGTTCCCCGCCATACGTCTTCAAATCCTCAATACGCTCCCGCTTAAACGCGCTGTAGCGTTCTTCTTCTATGGCAGTACGGATGTCCTCCATCAAATGATTATAAAAATACAGATTATGAAGCACACACAGACGCATTCCCAGCATTTCCTTCGCCTTTAAAAGATGCCTTACATACGCTCTGGAATAATTTCTGCATGCAGGACACTGACACCCCTCTTCTATCGGCTCACTGTCCGTCTCGTATTTCGCGTTAAACAAATTTATTTTGCCCCATCTGGTATACACATGACCATGCCGTCCGTTTCTGGAAGGATATACACAGTCAAAGAAATCCACGCCGCGTTCCACTGCCTCTAAAATATTCGCCGGTGTTCCCACTCCCATAAGGTAAGTCGGTTTATTCTGCGGCAGATGCGGCACTGTTTCATCAAGAATGCGGTACATCTCCTCATGTGATTCCCCTACGGCAAGACCGCCCAGCGCGTATCCGTCCAAATTGAACTCGGAAATTCGTTTCGCGTGTTCAATACGGATATCCTCAAACGTTCCTCCCTGATTAATACCGAACAACATCTGATTCTGATTGATGGTATCCTCCAATGCGTTCAATCTGTTCAATTCCCTCTTGCAGCGTTCAAGCCAACGGGTTGTTCTGTCTACAGAGTTTTGCATATACTCTCTTGTCGCGGGATGCGGCGGACACTCGTCAAACGCCATCGCAATCGTTGATGCCAGATTCGACTGAATCTGCATACTCTCCTCCGGTCCCATGAAAATTTTCCTGCCGTCAATGTGAGAGTTAAAATAAACACCTTCTTCTTTTATTTTGCGCAGTCCTGCCAGAGAAAACACCTGAAATCCACCGGAATCCGTAAGAATCGGCTTGTCCCAGACCATAAATTTATGAAGGCCGCCCATTTTTTTTACAATCTTATCTCCCGGCCGGACATGAAGATGATACGTATTGGACAACTCTACCTGCGTACCAATCTCCTGCAAATCCATTGTGGATACGGCGCCTTTAATTGCCGCTATTGTTCCCACATTCATAAAAACCGGTGTCTCTATCGTACCGTGTACTGTATGGAACCGTCCTCTTTTTGCCCTTCCGTCCGTCTTTAACAACTCATACATGATTTCTTTCCTTTTCTATTCTTTATAAAAATTAATAATTTTATCAATTTTTGCCGTCATATTTATCATCAGCGCGTCCACGAGTACAAGCGCCGCCATCGTCTCCACAACAACGACCGCTCTCGGCACAATCATCGGGTCATGGCGTCCTTTGATGGATACTGCAATATTTTCTCCCGACTTGTTTACTGTGTCCTGCAAGGCCGCAATGGACGGCGTCGGTTTCACGGCCGCTCTGAAAACAATGTCGCTCCCGTCGCTGATTCCCCCCAGAATTCCGCCTGCGTGATTTGTTATTTTAACTATTTTTCCATTCTCCATCCGGAATACATCATTATTCGTAAGCCCTGTAGCTTTCGCCGCTTCAAATCCTGAGCCAAGTTCAAACCCTTTTACCGCACCGATGGACAAGATCGCTTTTCCCAGATTCGCATCCAATTTTTCAAAACAAGGTTCTCCTGCCCCTGCAGGCATACCTTTTATCACACATTCAATAATGCCCCCCATGGAATTGCATTCCGACAATTTCTTTTCCGCATACTCGGCAACTTTACCGGCTGCTTTCTGATCCGGCATATAGAACGGATTACGAAAGCACTCTTCCAGATCCGTCTCCTCTATCGCAATCCCGCCGATTTCTTTTGCGTACGCATGGACGGATATTCCCATCATAGATAACATTTTCAGCGCGATGGCGCCTGCCGCAACCCTGCCGATCGTTTCTCTTCCCGAAGACCTTCCGCCGCCGCGGTAGTCTCTGAACCCGTATTTCATATCAAATGTATAATCGGCATGTCCCGGTCTATAATAGCCTGCAATTTCCGAATAGTCGGCAGAACGCTGCGTTTTATTAAAAATCACCATGGAAATCGGTGTTCCTGTTGTCTTTCCCTCGAAAACACCCGACAGAATTTCCACTGCGTCTTCTTCACTTCTCTGCGTTGTAAATTTTGACTGCCCGGGTTTTCTCCTGTCAAGAAACTTCTGAATATCTTCCTCACAAAGCAAAATGCCTGCCGGACATCCGTCAACCACCACGCCGATTCCCTTTCCGTGTGATTCTCCCCATGTTGTTATTTGAAATAAATTTCCAAATGTTGAACCTGCCATTTTCCGCTCCTTTTCCTAAAACATTTTCCGTACATACTGTATCATTCCCGGTCCAAGATTTGCTGTCGGACGCGCCATAAAATCATGCTTTTTATAAAATCCTTCCCGTCCCTTGGCGCACATCAGGCAAAGCATCATTTCCGTACCGTCCTCCGTAATACTCTCAACATATTCAACCAGCCTGCCAAGAATCAGGCTTCCTATGCCTCTGCCCTGCACTCTGGGCAAAATCACCAAATCCTGCACATAACAGACAACTGCCCCGTCTCCTACAATTCTTCCCATGCCGACGGCTTCACCATTCTCATACGCCGCCACATTCAATAAACAATTTTGAAGGGCCATCTGCGCCTGTTTTTTTGACAGCATTTTCCATCCCACCTCTTTGCGCAGGCGCATATATGTATCTATATCCAACTGATTTTCTCTTAATTCAATCATACCTATACCTTCGTAATTTTCCAAAATACACTACGGGACTTATTATAACAGATTCGGACAAGAAAATAAAAGCACTTTATCTAATTTTTCTTGACAGATTTCTCAGTTTTATTTATACTTTTCTTGTCTGACAGGAAATTGCTCTGCAATTTTACTACTGTATAATTCTCATTCTGAAGTATTTCTGTAAATTACCCATCGAAAATACCATGATAACGATTATTCAAGTGGGGTTCAGCCTATTATTTATTGAATAAAATCTAAAATAAGGGAGGTGATGAAAATGTTGACACAGGAAGATTTAAAGAATATCGGGGACCTTATCGATATTAAGCTGGTTTTTCTCGAGAACAGAATTGATGCAAAAATGGACGCGCGGTTTGCTATTGTTGATGCGCGTTTCGATGCCATGGATGCACGCATGGATTCCTTGGATGCTCGTATGGATTCCTTGGATGCAC
>CAJTZH010000087.1 GCA_910584325.1 uncultured Lachnospiraceae bacterium
TTTTATTTTTCAGTCTCCGAAACGCCCTGCTGTGCAGGATTCTGTCACGGTCCCGCTGGTAAATCGTCCGCATGTCGCATTCTTCTTCGTAAACGTCGCGCCCCGCGGAATTGACGCTAAGCGACGCGTACGAACTTAAAAATTCCTTTTCCCTTAACTCTTGTTTTTCCCTGATATTCATCTTCTATTCCAATCAAACAAATTTAAGCCTTATACTTTATTATTCTACATTTTTTTCGGTTTTCCTCTTTTGAAGCGAATGTATTTTAAAAAAACAATTTTGTGGAGCGTGCTTTTGGCGATATCACCCTCGGGGAGCGGATTTTCGAATAAGCCCGTTCCACTCCCGATTGCGCTGCAGGTAATTCTATAAAATGAAAAGAGGCAGAACCACTTTTTACATGGTTACGCCTCTTTTCCTTCGATAGAACAGAAAAAATATAAAAGAACATCAAGACAATTTCCTGAAATCAAACAATCTGGAACATTGCCTTAATCTGATTTAGTTTGTCAACAGTCTCAATACAATCCTCCACAAGCCTATTATTCTGAACGGTCTGCTCCACTACATTTGTTGTTTTATCTGCAATATCGGTCACGCCGACTGTAGACTCATTTATCGTTGAATTGATGCCGGAAAGCGCGTCTGCGATTTCCGCAATCCTGTCCGTCAGTTCGGTTACAGATTCTTCGATAGTGCTCATTCCCAACGAATATCCTTCCGAATCGTTATAATAATGCTCACCGACCTCGGCAAACTTCTCATAATCTTTTAAAACAACTGTGTCAAGAAATTCCACCGTATCCCGCAATGACTCCGCCAGCATGGATACCACACGATTCACATCCTCAACGATAGCATTAATGCTTCCGACCGTCTCGGATGTCTGACTTGCCAGAGAGCCAATTTCTGTCGCGACAACAGCAAACCCCCTGCCCGCTTCCCCTGCTCTCGCTGCTTCAATCGACGCATTGAGTGCAAGCAGGCTTGTCTGTGAAGAAATTGCCATAATTGCACTCGTCAGCTCGTTAATTTGCTCAACTGCCTTAGTGCCTTCAATTGCCCGCTCTGTCTTTTCACTGATATCCTGGTACATCTTTGCAGTCCGGTCTGTTGCCTCGGTTGTCGCCGTCTTCAGACCTTCCGCACGCGTCTTTACCTCGCTGGCAAGACGCTCTCCCTCTGTGGCAAGGCTCTTAATCTGTTCAGCTTCTTTTCTTACATGTTCAATATTATTATTGATGGTTTCAGTTGTCGCTGTTGTCTCCTCCATGCATGCCGCAAGCTGCTGCGTCGTTGCGGAATTATCAGTACAATGGCTGTTAATCTCGGCGGAGATTGCCTTAACTGCATTCACATTACTCGTAATCTGTTCACCCACACCACTTATATCTTCGACCATCGTACTCAGGTTCGTACGCATATCACGGATAGCACATCCCATCAGTCCAAGTTCGTCCTTTTTCTTTACAATATTGGCGCTTACCTGATTATTCGTAAAGTTAAATTTACTGGTATCATTGATAATATCCGTAATCAGCCCCAAAGCCTTGAGCATATATCCAACCACAACCAGGCTTAATATAATGCCAAGCACCACTAAAGTCACACCGCCGACAATCAACCATCGTTTGATTTCTGTCACGCCACGGAGAATATCATTTTCATCCGCTGTCATTACCAAAATACACTGGTTATCCAATACCTTAAACGCCGCATATTTCAAAACGCCCTTAAAATCATATGTAATAACATCCGGCTTTGGCACAACACCTTTGTCCAGTTCCGCAAGTACCTGCTTCACCGCATCATTCTCGACCGACTGCCCGATTTTTTCCGCCGTCGGATGATAGAGCATGGTGCTGTCACGCGCTACCAGATAGGAATAAGAACTGTCCACGCCCTCCAGCTTTGCGTCAGCAAGAATTCCTGAAAGCATTTCGACGGGCATCTCCCCACTCATATCGGAAATCTCATATTCCAACATTTTTGCAGATGCCTCTGTCAACGATAGCATAGAATTGCGCGCCTGCTCTCTGATTAATTTGGAACTTGTCGGCAGCGTAATCAGGATACATCCCACGACTGCAATAATTAAAAAAGTTTCTGCCAGAATCATAACTTTAAATTTTAGTGAATGGAAAATACCCACCCTGCTATCGTCCTTCTTATTCTTCATCTGCGCTTTCCTCCGTTAAAATTATTTTTATTTCTTATTCCATTATAACATATTATATTATGTTACGTTATAAAATATTTTTTCACATTTTCACACATTCGCAGCCTGCGCAAATTCCGCAAACTTTTAACCCATACTAAAAAACAGAGGAGGTATCATAGTAAAAAAGGCGCAGCCACATTTTACGTGGTTACGCCTCTTTTTTCATTTACTTCTTTCATTCACTTATTCATTACGAATTGCTGCCAGCGGGCTTAATTTTGTGGCACGCTGCGCCGGGAAAAATCCCGCAAGGATTCCTACGCACGCCGCAAAAATAATTGCCAGCAGCGCAAGCCAGATTGGAATCTGGGAAATCTTCGCATCACCATATCCCATCGCTTCCGGCAGTACCTTATTGCAGACGCCGGACAAAATAAAACTGATTATCAATCCGACGCATCCGCCTAAAAATCCGATAAACGCCGCTTCCGCCAGGAACAACTCGCGGATATTCGGAAGACTGCACCCGAGTACCTTCATGACGCCGATTTCTTTCGTCCGCTCGTAAGTGGACATCATCATCGTGTTGGCAATACTGATTGCCGCTACAATCATTGCCACCGCGCCAATACCGCCAAGCACCGCCTGAATAATTTTCAGCTCATTCTCTGTGGACTGAATCCATTCAGCCTGGCTGTTTGCCTGAAATCCCATATCCTGTATTGCTTCCAGAATTGTCGAAACATTTTCCGACTTATCGACTTCCACAATCGCCTGGTTATATACAAACTCTTTTAACGGTTTTCCGTTCTTTCCGGTCGGTTGTCCCGGAATCACCTTACCTCTATAGGCTTTCTTCAGATAATTCTTTAACGCGTCAATATCTACATATACACCATAACTATACTGATCATAATCTTCCGGTCCGCCCTCGACAATACCGGCAACCTTGAAGGTATTCTTCTTGGCAGGCTGCACGGTTCCGTCGTCCATATATGTGTCTTCAAACTTTGTGAATAATGTCTTTCCCATCAAATCCACGTTTGCCAGTTCCTTGTCCTCATAATACGGATAGCGGTAATTGCTGGTATTGTAAAAATCAGTTATGACCGTGTTTCCAATCAGAAGTTCAAGCTGTCCTGATGTCGACGAAGGAAGCGTTCCTTCTCCAACCGGTATCTGACTCAGCGTTTCCTGCGGAACACCGAAAAGCTGTGCCCATGCGGCATATTTTCCCTGAAACAGCTGGCACTGCATCGACAGTCTCGGACTGACGTTTGTTACATGTTCCATCTGGCTGATTGTCTCAATCGCGGCATCATCAAGCCGCAAATCTTTATTATCGCCGCCGTAACTATAGTAATAGACCTGTATCTGCGTCATACTTCCGTATGAACTCATTTCTTTCATGATGGTTGCTTTCAGACCAATTCCCAGAGATACCATGGTTACAATGGAGGCTGTACCAATCATAACTCCCAATACAGTCAGAAAGGTACGCAGCTTTCTCCTCCAGAGATTACTGGCACTCATTCCGATTATATCAAGAAATTTCATCTTTTAATTCCTCTTCCAAAGCCTTCTGCTTTTTCTTCTTAATGACAACAACAGTTACCGCAATTACGATAATAACAACTACCACGCCTACGCCAATCCATACCCACGGAAAGCTCTTCTTCTCCTCAAGCATTCCCGGGTCTTCAAACATGCCGTCATCCGGTGGGAATTCATTGTAAACAGGCTCAAATACAAACAATTCCACCTCTGTCTCAAACGTTCCCGGCTCTCCGGAAGCATCCTCATACGATATGATTAACTTCACTTTGCCGTCATCCGTTGTCGGCGCGATACCTGTCACCATAAAATCCGCGTACTTTGAATTGCCCGACTCAATATTTCCAACAAACGCTCCCTCACTCTGAACAGACGTGCAATTCGGGTCCACCGAAACCTGTACATTATATAAAGTAGCCTTACCTGTATTATTAATGGAGAACATTATATTCGCCTGGCTGTATGTCTCAAGAGAAGGAGGCATGACTTCAATATCAGTCACCTTAATCTTCGTCTCCTGATAAACAGGAACGGAAATACTTTCCTCAGCCGTATACGGTGCGTTCTTCTCGCCTTCATATTCACACTTTACTGATAATACATACGGCTTCTGGTCAAGATTTGCCTGCGCTTTCATCTTCATCACAATATCTTTTGTCGCGCCGCTTCCAATAGAGCGGATAAACTGCGTACTTGAACCGGAAGACGGCAGAAACTCGTTATTGGCAGAACTAAGCGTCACCTTCACGTTACTGATCGACGTTCTTGAAGATGTATTCTGCAAATGTACGGTCAATTCAAATTCTTCGCCTGCCATAACTTTCTCCGGGTTCGTCTCATAACCCGTTACGATAATTCGCGGTACGGAAACGGTGGCGTCGGAAGCCGTCGTCGTCTCATCCTCTTTACCAAACAGGCAGATATCCACCGTCTTATCTACAGAGTAGTAAATTGTCTCGCCGCTTTCGCTGCTTACCGTCTTATACTCTATCTCAAAAGCAATCGGATAATACGCCGTCTTCACATCGCCCTTTACGTTAAATACAAATCCGGAGTGTAAATTCGTATACTCCTCCGGGTTTTCCGGATTCGGCTCAGTGATTGCATGCATCGCGTTATCCACAATAAACGGTCCTCCGGTGCTCATCTTCGGACGAACGGACACAATAGAATATACCCTTCCTCCCTGCATGAAATTCTCATCAAACCTGACGCGGAACTCAATACCCGCAACACCGTTTGGTCCTGCTGACATCGTATTCACATCACTGACAATAATCTCATTCGGATTACCGTATGTAACCACATAACTGTTATCGCTCTTTTGTCCGTGGTCGGCTCATTATTCCCCGTCGTCGTCTCGTTCTGCGCGCTTATCGGAGTAATCTCCGCCGTTGTCGTTTCGTTCTGCGTGCTTTCAGAAACAGACTCCGGCGACGTCTCCTCCTCCGCGAACACAAAAGCCGGCGCCGCCGACATAAAAAACATAGCCGTTACAAGAAACGCCGTAAAAACTGCAGCCGTTTTCTTAAGCTTCTTCATTCTCTCTAACCTCCCCTTTAGTACTCTCCCTTTGAATACTAGTGTTTTCTTCTAAATTTACAATTTTACCGTCAACGATACGGATAATTCTGTCCGCATAACTTGCGAGATGGTCGTCATGGGTTACCATCACAAGCGTCTTCTTCTGTTCGTTGACTACTGTCCGCATAAGCGACATCATTTCCGCCGATGTGGCGGAATCCAGATTGCCCGTAGGCTCATCCGCAAATACGATATCGGGGTCTAAAACGAGAGCCCTTGCCATACCGACTCTCTGCTGCTGTCCGCCTGACATCTGATTCGGTTTGTGCTTCTTATGCTTTGCCAGACCTACCAGCTCAATCATCCTCTCCGCTTTCGCCAGCCGCACTTTTCTTCTGACCCCCCGAAATGTAAGCGGCAGCGCCACGTTTTCAATGGCATTCAATGTTCCCAGCAGATTAAACGACTGAAAAATAAATCCTACATGCTCTCTTCTGAACTTCACGAGCTTGTTTTCATTCAGCTTTTCGATGTGTGTATTCTTGATAACAACCTGCCCCTTAGTAGGTTTTTCAAGACCTGCCATCATATTCAGAAGCGTTGATTTGCCCGAACCCGAAGTACCGACAATCGCACAAAATTCACCTTCATAAATCTTAAAGCTGACACCGTTTAAGGCACGCACCCTCTCGTCGCCGACTCTGTAAATCTTGTACAAATCATCTACCTCAATTACAGGCTTCTTCTGCTCGTCTCCCATAGATTATTTCTCCTTCCTCAATCTTTTTCATTTTATCATAAGGAAATTACTTTGTGAATAGGTTTCGAGAAAAAAATACTATATTTTGTGTTTTGTTACATTTTTGTAATAATTTTGTCATTTATCTTCATGAATCCGCTGTTTTAACTGCACATTCCGCCGATACAGCCTCCCGCTACAGAACTGATAACCGCCGCAATCACGTTACCGGAGGCAGCCATTTCACTTTTTACCAGCAGGGAAACTAACAGCAGCACCACAATATATAGACCGCCTGCCGCCGCCCCCCATATAAGCCTTCTGCTTTTCTGCGCTTTACCGATAATCATTCCTCCGAGAAATGTGGAAATCGCGTATACAGCTACAATCAGAATTCTTGCCGTACTCTGTCCCATTCCCGTTTTGTAGACAATTAACGCAATTCCCAGAAGGAGTACTACCGAAACGATAAACTCCACAAATAAAACTTTACAGACCGATATTATTTTATCCATCACTCTGCTCCCTCATTCTTTTGTACCAATATATTATTTTTCCACAGTTCCTATTACATTTTTTCAAGTTCTCATTGACAAACATATCTGTCATACGGTAGAATATGCTCTAAAATAAATAATATTTTTAAACAAAAAGGAGTTGATTTTCTTGGGAGACCCCCGAGTCTTACAGTTTGTTATTTTAATTATTCTATTATTCTTATCGGCCTTTTTTTCATCGGCAGAGACGGCACTGACCACGGTAAACAAAATCCGTATCCGCTCCATGATGGAGGAAGGGAATAAGCGCGCCAGGACGGTAAACGATGTCACGGAAGATTCCGGTAAGATGCTCAGTGCGGTTTTAATCGGCAACAACATCGTAAACCTGACCGCATCTTCACTTTCCACCACTTTAACACAGGAAGTTTTTGGAAACAAATTTATTGCGTATGCCACAGGCATTCTTACTCTGCTGATTCTGATTTTCGGTGAGATTACGCCGAAAACATTGGCAACCATTCATTCCGAAAAACTCGCCCTTGCATACGGATCTATTATTAAATTTTTAATGTGGTTTTTAACGCCTGCCATCTGGTTTGTCAACACACTTTCCATGCTGGTACTAAAGCTAATGCGCGTTGACCCGAACAGCAAAGGCGCAACCATTACGGAAAATGAACTGAGGACCATTGTGGAAGTCAGCCACGAGGAGGGCGTAATTGAAACAGAAGAAAAGCGTATGATTACCAATCTCTTTGATTTTGGAGATTCTCAGGCAAGGGACGTGATGATACCAAGAATCGATATGACATTTGCCGATATTAACAGTACATATCAGGAAATCATCGATATTTTCCGTGCCGAAAAATATACGCGGCTTCCCGTTTATGAGGACAGCACAGACAACGTAGTCGGTATTATTAACGTGAAAGATTTGCTTTTGTACGATTCTCATGAAGATTTTAACGTGCGCGACATCCTGCGTGAACCGTATTACGCATACGAATTTAAGAAAACATCCGAACTGATGGATGAATTGAAGAAAACATCCAACAATATTACAATTGTGCTGGACGAGTACGGCTCCACCGTAGGTATGATTACACTGGAAGATTTGCTGGAAGAAATCGTTGGCGAAATCCGCGACGAATATGACGAAGACGAAAAGGACTTAATTGAAAAAATCAACGATACGGAATATATTATTGCCGGTATGACAAAACTCGACGATTTCAACGAACTTGCCAATACCCATTTGCAGTCCGACGAGTACGATTCTATCGGCGGGTTCATTATCGAACTGCTCGACAGGCTCCCGGAAGCCGGAGACAAAGTCACGCTTCCCGGTCTTTTGCTGACCGTCGATAAAATTGACAAAAACCGCATCAAATCCGTCCACGTTATTCTGAAGCCGGAAGAAGAGGATTCCGAAACGGACGAAACGGACAATTCCAAAAAGGTAGATTCGTAAAATATAGAGGCAGGAAACGGAAGTGATATCTCCGTTTCCTGCCCCTTTTTATTTCATCGCCGTAACCGCATTCAGCACTCTCGTAAAATCCATAAAATGCGATGCTTTCACCAGTATGGAATCACCGTGGCAAAGCTCTTCCGGCAGTTTTTCATTCAATTCTTCCACCGTATCATAACACACGCTGTAAGAAGCCGGCTGCACTTCATGGAACCCCCGTTCTATCTCTTTTGCCAGTTTCCCCGCGCACAGCAGGATATCTACCTGTGACTCGCCCACATAACGCCCCACTTCATAGTGAAGCTCCGCCTCATTTTCCCCAAGCTCCCCCATGTCGCCAAGAAGCGCCACCTTTCTCGTATTCGCAAGACAGAGCAAATCCACAGACGCCTTCATGGACATCGGATTTGCGTTGTAACAGCCGTCTATCACCGTAAAATGCCCGGTATGAATTATCTTATTTCTCCCGTTAAGCGCCTGCATTTTTTCAATGCCCGCCTTGATTTCATGAAGTTCCATCCCCAGCTCAAGCCCGGCAAGCGTACCCGCAAGGACATTATTTATCATATACTGTCCCGGAATAGGAATGATTGCTTCAAACGCTCCCTGCGGCGTCTGAATATGACATCTCGTACCGTTCAGTCCCAGGCTTTCTATACTATCGGCATAAACATCCGACCGGACGCTTTTTCCGAAAAATTTCACCGGACGCTCACCGCCTGCGATTGTCAGCAGCTTATCATCCTCTCCGTTCAACAGAGCGATACCGTCGGAATTCATAAAATCAAAAATTTCCGTCTTCGCGCGAAGGACTCCGTCCCTATCGCCAAGCTTTTCTAAATGGCAGGTTCCGATGTTTGTGATAATACAAATGTCCGGTCTGGCAATCTCACTCAGGCGGTGCATTTCTCCAAAATCACTGATGCCCATCTCCAATACGGCAATCTCATCCTCCTCCGTCAGGCGGAAGATTGTGAGAGGCAGTCCCAATTCGTTGTTAAAATTGCCAAGTGTTTTCAGAACACGATACCTCTGCGAAAGCACACCCGCCACTGTCTCTTTCGTACTGGTTTTGCCAACGCTTCCCGTAATGCCGATTACTGTCAAAGACAGCTGGCTTCGGTAAAATGCCGCGATTTTTCCCACTGCCTCCATTGAGGATTTAACCTGAATATACGCTCCCGGATTATCCGGCAGTACCCGTTCAGAAATGGCGCAGACAGCGCCCTGCTCATATATTCCGGAAATAAAGTCATGCCCGTCGCTTCTTGCTCCACGAATTGCCACAAAGAGACTGCCTTTTGAAACCTTGCGGCTGTCCGTGGTAATTTCCGTCACTTCTATATTCTTGAATTCTTCACTGCCGTGATAAATACCCCCGCAGGCAGCGGCAATATTTGCCAAAGTCATGTTTTTCATTGCGTTACCTCTGATGAATTATATTTTTCCATGGAAATATTAATGAGATACTCACAAAGCTCCTCAAATTCCATTCCTTCCGCTCTTGCTTCCTGTGGCAGCAGGCTGGTTGCCGTCATTCCCGGCAGCGTATTTGCCTCCAGACAGAACATGTCACCGTTGTCACGCATCATAAAATCCATGCGCGCGTATCCTGACAGCCGCAGCGCGTCAAATGCCATGCAGGCATATTCCTGCATTTTTCTCGTATGTATCAGCGATATGTCTGCGGGACAGGTTTCCACGGTGGAGCCTGCCTGATATTTGTTCTTATAATCATAAAAGCCCACTACAGGCGCAATCTCAATCACCGGGAGCGCTCTTCCCGCAATAACGCCCACGGAAAATTCACGTCCCTTTATGTAATCTTCCACCACCAGCTTATCTTCCCAGTAAAACGCCTCTTCCAGTGATTTCGCATATTCATCTTCATTGTTTGCAATCGTGATTCCCACACTGGAACCGCCGCATGCCGGCTTCACCATACATGGAAAATCCGGTCTGATATCTTTATAGTTATCCTTTGTAACCGTATGTCCCTTCGGAGTCGGCACACCGTTTCGCTCCAGTATTTCCTTTGTCATATCCTTGTTCATGGCAAGCGCGGAACTCAAATAATCGGTTCCCGTGTATCGGATTCCGAATAAATCAAACGCCGCCTGAATTTTACCGTCCTCTCCATCCTCTCCATGCAGGGCAAGAAAAACGATATCCGCCGCTTTACACAGGGATAAAATATTTTTTCCGAAAAAACCGTCCGCACTCTCCCCGCGTTTTTTTCTGACCGCTTCCAAATCCGGCGCCGTTTCCGGTACTTTTGCCGCGGGCAGTGTATGCGCTGTTAAAAATTCACCGCTGTAGTCGTTACCCTCCATATCATATCCCATAAATACGTCGGCAAGAACGGCTTTATGCCCTTTGGCTACAAGAGCATTTGTCACCATTGTGCCCGTCACTATGGAGACGTCTCTCTCTGTACTGATTCCACCCGCCAAAACTACAATATTCATTGTATTACCTCTTTCATAAACTTAGTTTGTCATAGTCTGCCATGCTCACAGGCCAAAACGCCTCCGGCGGTTCAGCCTGTGAAGGGCGTCCGCCCTATAGAAATAAGCGTGTATCCTCTCTTTGTGAGCAAGCTCACACGCGCCGTTACAATTTCCTGTACCGTCAAAGTCTGCCATGCACACAGGCTAAACC
>CAJTZH010000088.1 GCA_910584325.1 uncultured Lachnospiraceae bacterium
TTCATGGCACAACTTACTCTATTATTCCGGATCAGATAGAAGCGGGTACATTTATGTTTGCGGCTGCGGCAACAGGCGGAGACGTGAAGATAAACAATGTCATTCCGAAGCATTTGGAAGCGCTGACGGCGAAGCTTGTTGAGATAGGCTGTATAGTTGAGGAATTTGATGACGCAATCCGGGTAGTTGGCAAACAAAATCTTCGTTCGACAAATATCAAGACATTGCCGTATCCGGGATTTCCGACAGATATGCAGCCGCAGATGGCGGTTGTGCTGGCGAGGGCGAAAGGAACCAGTGTCATTACGGAGAGTATTTTTGAGAACCGCTTTAAGTATGTGGATGAACTGGCAAGAATGGGCGGTAATATTAAAGTAGAAGGAAATGTTGCGATTATTGACGGGGTGGAACGTCTGACGGGAGCTTCTGTCAGTGCTCCGGACCTTCGTGCAGGAGCCGCGCTTGTGATTGCGGGTCTTATTGCCGAAGGATACACTCAGATAGAAGACATTTATTATATTCAGCGGGGATATGAAGCGTTTGACGAGAAGCTTCGGAGTCTTGGCGCAAGGATTGAAACTGTTGACAGTGAAAAGCAGGTTCAGAAATTTAAAGTAGAAGTATGTTAATCAAAATGATTAAAGAAAACAGGGTCTGCCGCTTTATGCGGCGGACCCTGTTTTCTTTATATAATTGCTTCGATTTTTAATTCCGGATGTTCATACAAATCGATAAAAGTGTGACCACATTTAAGAAGCGGTTTGGAAGGAGACAGCTTATTGAGCAGTACGACGTCCCCTGTCTGACCATTATTCAGACGAACTGTTGTATTGATATAGGTGGCAACAACATTTTCAAGAAATGGAAGCAGATAATGCGGGTCATATTTGCTGTATCCTTCCGATTCCAGAAATTTAACGACCGTAAACGGACAAATCGGTCCGCGGTACACGCGCTTTGCCGTCATGGCGTCATAGACATCCGCGATGGAAATGATTTTCGCAAAGGCAGGGATTTTTTTACTGGTAAATCCGTAAGGATAGCCTGTACCGTCGCAACGTTCATGGTGGAACAGGCATGCTTCCTTGATGCGCGGATCGATATCCTGCTTTTTTAAATATTGGTATCCGTCCTTTACATGATTTTTGATAATATCATACTCGCCGTCCGTCAATTTGCCGGGTTTCATCAAAATGTGTTCAGGGGTAGTCAGTTTTCCGATATCGTGAAGGAGACCGCAGAGCGTTAATACCTTGATATCTTCTTCCGGAAATTTAAGCCACTTTCCCATCATGTTCGCAATCAGCGCAACATTAAGACAGTGGGCAAATGTTACGTCATCAAATTCACGCATATTATGAAGCATATCAAATAAATAAAAACTGTTTTCGGTAGCCTCAAGAAGAGAACCGGTTTCCTCCAGCAGGGCGTTTGTATCAACAGGCGCATTATGCTTAACAATGTCGTTGATAGCATCATGAAAATCTTCGAGATTCTGTGTGTATTCTGCTTTAAATGCCTGGAAGTCTGCGCTCTGCTGTACCCGTTCACAGTAAGTCGGTTCTATTCCGTCAATCTTTCGTACTTCATTGTTGTCGTCGATAACGGCAACCGTTGTAATATTGTATAATCTCAGCTTTTTTATGGAAGCGTTGTCGAGTCTGGTATGTGCGGGAGCAAGAAGCTGACCGGTAGGAGAGAAAACGTCTTCGGCAATAATCATGCCTGCTTCCAGCTCAAAAACAAATAAGATACTCTTCTGCATGGGCGCATCACCTTTCTGTTGATAAAAATCTGTTAAATAATAGTTTCAATTGTGAGGTCGGGAAATTTGCTCAAATCGACAAATTCTTCGCCGCACTTCACCATAGGCTTTGACAGATAGAGTTTGTTTAAGATAACAATCTCTCCTTTTCTGCCGTCACTGAGTAAAACACTATTATTTAAGTAAGAAAAGCCTATGTTTTCAAGGAAAGTCATAAGAGACTTTAAGTCGTATTTGTAAAATCCGTCCTGTTCGAAAATTTCTATCGCTTTAAACGGACAAAGTGCCTGACGATAGGAACGGGGCGAAGTCATCGCGTCATATACATCTGCGATAGCAAGAATTTTGGCATATAAGGAAATTTTATTTCCAGAAACGCCGAACGGATAACCTGAACCGTCGCACCGTTCGTGGTGGAGCAGGCATGCCTCTTTAATTTTGACATCTAATGGAATATTGCGTATCAATTCATACCCCTTTTTTGGATGTGATTTGATTATTGCAAATTCTTCATCGGTAAGTCTGCCACGTTTGTTCAGCAATTCGGCGGGAATTTCTGTTTTTCCAAGGTCATGCAGCAGTCCGGCAAGAAGCAGACCGTTTATATCCGCCTCAGGGAGTTTAAGCCACTTTCCGATAGTTGCGCTGATTAAAGCGACATTCAAGCTGTGTTCGTAGATGGAATCGTCATGAACCGGCATATTGTGAAGCATATCGAAGATATGTATTGTGCTGCCGTCCATCAGACCTAAAGCGCTGGACACTAACGCATCCGTGTTCAGTTCGTCTCCGTTTTTGATAAAAGAAGAAATGAGCTCATTGATATTGGAGACGGCGGTGTCATATTTTTCGCAGAAGTTCTTATATTCTGCTCCGGCTTTCAGCTTCTGGACATAGGAGTCCTCCATATTGGCTTTTACGGCCTGTTTTGCTTCCATATCTTTTCTTGCCAGTTCAATTAATTTGTCAAGGTCGAGTTCCGGTTTTTCAATAGGACCGTCTTCGATAGGAAGCTCCATGATGTTATAAGTCGGAAGTTTTGATATCATCAGCTCGTTGAGCATGGTATGCTTTGGGAATAATATTGTACCGTTCGCGCGGTATACATCTTCTGCAATAATCATACCAGGTTCCAGTTCAAAAGAAAATAAAGTCTTTTTTGCCATTGGCTACCCCCAGTGTGTCAGATTTGTGAAACTGATATAATTATAAGAATTTTTATTAAAAATGTCAATTAATACTATTGACCTTTATGATAAGTATAGGTATAATGTGTTTGTAAACAAAATAGAAAAGTCCCTTATTCAGAGTGGTGGAGATACATAGGATCTGTGAAGCCACGGCAACCCCTGCATTTGGAAGGTGCCAGCCTGAGCGAGTAGTATCGAACAATAAGCGGAACAAAGTATCAGAATGATATGAAGTCCACTTAGTGTAGGACTTTTTTTATTTACTTTTATATGCAGGGAAGATGAGTTCCCTACTTGATTTATTTCAGAAAAGGAGAAGTTACTATGGAAAAACGTTTATTTACTTCAGAGTCCGTTACCGAAGGACATCCTGACAAAATCTGCGATAATGTATCTGATGCGATTTTAGACGCATTAATGGAACAGGACCCGATGAGCCGTGTTGCATGTGAGACTTGCACGAATACAGGATTCGTTTTGGTTATGGGAGAAATTACCAGCAAGGCGAATGTGGATTTTACACAGATTGTTCGTGATACCGTTAAGGAAATCGGATATGATTCTTCGGAAAAAGGGTTCGACGCAAATACCTGTGCGGTTATGATTGCTTTGGACAAGCAGTCGGCAGATATTGCAATGGGGGTTGATAAGGCGCTTGAAGCGAAGAACGGTGAGATGACGGATGCGCAGATTGACGCTACCGGCGCGGGAGACCAGGGCATGATGTTTGGTTTTGCAACGAACGAGACCGAAGAATATATGCCATATCCGATTGCGCTTGCCCATAAGCTTTCCAGACAGCTTACCAAAGTTCGTAAAGACGGAACGCTTTCTTACTTAAGACCTGACGGAAAGACACAGGTAACGGTAGAGTATGACGACAATGATAAGCCGGTAAGGCTGGATGCGATTGTTGTTTCATCACAGCATGCGGCAGAGGTGTCACAGGAGCAGATTCATGCGGACATTAGGAAGCATGTTATTGACGCGATTGTCGACCCTAAGATGGTTGATGAAAATACAAAGATTTTTATTAATCCGACTGGAAGATTCGTAATCGGCGGACCAAACGGCGATTCCGGACTTACGGGACGTAAGATTATTGTTGATACTTACGGCGGATATGCCCGTCATGGCGGCGGAGCATTTTCCGGTAAAGACTGCACAAAGGTTGACCGTTCTGCGGCGTACGCAGCCCGTTATGTTGCTAAGAACATTGTTGCGGCAGGTCTTGCCGAGCGTTGTGAGATTCAGCTTTCTTATGCTATCGGCGTTGCGCATCCGACTTCCGTCATGGTAGATACTTTCGGAACAGGAAAAGTTTCCGATGAGAAGCTTGTCGAAATTATTCGTGAGAATTTTGATTTAAGACCTGCGGGAATTATCAAAATGCTTGATTTAAGAAGACCTATCTATAAGCAGACGGCAGCTTACGGACATTTCGGACGTACAGATTTAAATCTTCCTTGGGAAGAATTAAATAAAGTCGATACATTAAAGAAATATTTATAAGCAGAGTAAAGAGATACGACGACTGTATCAAAAATTATAAACCGTTTCATTTACTATTTTTTGAAAAATGGTAGGTGGAGCGGTTTTTTTATAAAAATTTTACAAATTGTATAATTATTCTGTGGTACAATAGGGGGAGAAGCGCAGGAGAAGGTGTATAGAGTGAAGTTAAAGACAAGATTAAAGCTATCTTTTTTCATAATGGCTCTTTTGCCGTTAATTCTATGTTTTGCCGTGACATACGCATTATTATGTTATCAGGCAAGCGGTATTAATCATTATTACGAGATTGAGGGTACTACATTTGAGTCATTATCCAATCCCATAGAGATTTTAACGAAGGTAGTGGACCGGCTGCATGCCGACCTGGAGATTAAACTTGCACAAAATCCTGACATTTTGTTGGATGCGGTATACTTAAAAGAGCTGGAAGCGGCGCTGGAGATAAAATCAACGGACCTTGTGGTAAGAAAAAACGGTGAATATGTTTACCTCAGTGAAGGAATTGAGACAGAAGAGGCAAGAAAAATCCTTCCGGATTACGGTGATTTAAACAGTATCAGTGATAACGCGCTTTACTACAGCGGATTAAAGAAATGTATTGTCCGTCAGATTGATATGAAAAATGAGAACGGCGATTTATATTCGGTATCACTGATTACATATTTAAGCGACATTGCGCCGAAACTGAGAAGATTTTACTTAGAAAGCTTCAGCTCAATTGTTGTTGTACTGATTCTGATTAGTCTGGTAATGACGATATGGATATACCGTGCGACCGTTATTCCGCTAAATAAGTTGAAAGAAGCGACACAGAATATTGCGGCAGGGAATCTTGATTTTGTGATTGAGACAGCGGGAAATGACGAGTTTGGCGAGCTTTGCCGGGACTTTGAATTTATGAGGCAGAAATTAAAAGAGACGGCAAAGGAGAATATACAGGCAGATAGAGAGAGCAAGGAATTAATCAGCAATATATCCCATGATTTAAAGACGCCGATAACAGCGATTAAGGGATATGTGGAAGGAATACGGGACGGCGTGGCTGTTACGGAGGAGAAGCGGGATAAATACCTCAAAACAATTTATAATAAAGCGATTGAAATGGACCGGCTGATTGACGAACTGACGCTTTACTCCAAAATCGATACGAATAAAATTCCGTATTCATTCAATAAACTGTCGGTCAGGGAGTTTTTTGAGGATTGCAGCGACAGTCTTTCCGTGGAGCTGGAGTCAAGGGGAATTGACTTTTATTTTGAAAATATGCTTGAGCAGGACGTGGATTTTATTGCCGATTCCGAGAAATTAAGCCGTGTCATTAATAATATAATCAGCAATTCGATAAAATATCATGCCGACCGGAAGACAAAAATAAGTCTGCGGCTAAAGGACGAAGGTGATTTTATACGGGTTGAGCTGGGGGATAACGGAAAGGGAATCAGTAAAACGGATTTACCATACATTTTTGACAGAATGTACAGGGCGGATACATCCCGGAACTCTGCTACCGGCGGGAGCGGAATTGGTCTTGCCATAGTAAAGAAGATTGTCGAGGACCACGGCGGAAGAATCTGGGCGGAGAGTAAGGAAGGCGAGGGAACGACCATGTGCTTTGTATTAAGAAAATATATAGGAGGTGTAGGCCATGACTAGGATATTAATTATTGAAGACGAGGAGTCCATCGCGGAACTGGAAAAGGATTATCTGGAAGTAAACGGGTATGAGGCGGTGGTGGAGAGCCGCGGAGACGCAGGACTTCTGCGGGTTATAAAAGAGGATTTTGATTTGGTAATACTGGATGTTATGCTTCCGGGTATGAATGGGCTGCAGGTGTGCAGTGAGATTCGCAATGTTAAGGATATTCCGATATTAATGGTTTCTGCCAAAAAAGAAGAGATTGATAAAATCCGCGGTCTCGGTTTAGGAGCGGATGATTACATAACGAAGCCGTTTAGTCCAAGCGAGCTTGTGGCGAGAGTGAAAGCGCATCTGGCAAGATATGACCGTCTTGTAAGCAGCAGCGTGCCTGTCAAAAATAAGATTATAGAAATCCGCGGGTTAAAGATTGACAGTGATGCCCGCAGGGTTTTTCTCAACGGGGAAGAAAAGCAGCTTACGGCAAGAGAATATGATATGCTATTATATTTTGTGCAGAATCCCAACAAAGCAATCCCCAAAAAAGAATTGTTTTCGGCGGTTTGGGGGATGGAGTCCTTTGGAGATATCTCTACGGTTACGGTGCATATTAATAAATTAAGGGATAAAATCGAATTTGACAGCGCGAATCCGCAGTTTATTGAAACAGTGTGGGGCGTCGGATACCGGTTTAAGTTATAATGATGAATAGTATAGTATTTGAGAATCAGGAGTATATTGTTTATAATAAACCGGCGGGAATGCTGGTTCAGTCGGATAAATCGTTCGATGTTGACCTTGTGAGTCTGCTGATGACTTATCTTGCGCAAAAAGGTGAAAAAAGTCATATTTTTGTAATTAACCGTCTGGACAGACCGGTGTCGGGGCTGGTGCTTCTTGCCAAGAACAAGGAGGCGGCATCAAGGCTCTCGGGAGAACTTACGGCAGGCAGAATCGATAAAAGATATGCGGCGGTTGTTTGCGGTGAATTAGCGGAAAAAAAAGGAACATTTACGGATTACCTTTTAAAAGACGGTAGAAGTAATTTGTCAAAGACTGTGCCGGAAAAGGTGAAAGATGCTAAAAAGGCAGTCCTTGAGTATCAGGTAGAAAAAACAATACAGGTGGATAAAAACGCCGCAGGCGTGTTGTCGCTGGTGCATATTCATCTTGTGACAGGCAGGCACCATCAAATCCGGGTTCAATTTGCGTCCCGCGGTCATGCGTTATATGGAGATACAAAATATAATTCCGATGCAAAAGCATCTGGGGTCAGGGTTCCGATAGCGTTGTGTTCTTGCGGGTTATCTTTTTTGGATAAAAAGTTCACTATAGAGCCGAAGGGAGGAGCGTTTGAATATTTTTGTGACAATTCGGGTACACTCTAAATCAAAAATACCGGGTGGTCAGAATGTTTGGCGGAATGAATGATAACGACAGAAAAACTTTAATATTGGCAGGCTTATGTGCCGGCGTAACCGGAATAGTATATTTTTTCTTTAAATATCTGCTATATCTGGTCGCGCCTTTTTTGGTGGGTCTAATTCTGTCGGTTCTTATCAATAAGCCGGTTTCCTTTATGAATAGAAAATTTAAAATACATCCCATTATCGGGACAATATTTGTCATTGCGGCGGTTGCGGCGGTATTTTCGTTCTGGCTGTCATATGTGGGGACACGGTTTATCTTTGAGTTAAAGAAATTTATGACAAATTATCCGATTTATTATGAAAAGGCGATTGATTCTGTGTGCGATATCTGCGGTACAATGGATAATACACTCGGAATGGCGGAAGGATGGACATTTGCGCTCGTGGAGAGAAATGTTACAAAGACCTTATCGCAGGCGGCGGATAATATGCTCCCGTCGCTGATGGAAAATTCCGCAGGCGTTATTTCAGCGGTAGTAATGTGGGGCGGCGGCATTGTTATCGCCATTACCTCTGTATTTTTTATGATAAAGGACGTGGATAAAATGGCGGACTGGGTAAAAAACGGTTCTTACAGTAAATGGTTCCGCATTCTTTTTGGCAGACTTTCCCATTTTGGTGCCGCGTATCTGAAGACACAGTTTGTTATTATGGCAATTACCGCGGTTATATGTACGTTCGCAATGTATCTTATAGGAAACGGATATCCGATTATGATAGGGATTCTTATCGGGCTTCTTGACGCACTGCCGTTGTTTGGCACGGGAACTGTGTTGATTCCATGGACAATTATCTATTTATTTACAGGAAAATTTTATAAGGCGGCGATTGTATTTACGGCTTACGCGGTCTGTTACGTTGTCCGTGAGGTTCTTGAGCCGAAAATGATGGGAGGACATATGGGAATCCCGCCTGTAGTTATGCTGATTACAATGTATATAGGGCTTCTGCTGTTTGGTATACTCGGTTTTATTTTGGGACCGGCGGCATATATTATCATTGCCGAAGTGACGGCATATCTGAGGAAGGTAATCTGATGCGGCGCTGATGAAAATACTCGCTTTTACTTGCCAAGATATCCCTTTTGGGGTTATTATAATAGTAGTGATTTACGGAAAGGAAGGGCTTTTACATGGTGGAATATATATTGGGGAATTATATGATATCCAAAGGCATCATGTCCAAGGAACAGTTGGATGACATCTGTGACAGGCAGGATAAGATACGGGTAAAACTTGGTCTGATTGCCGTTTCCGAAGGCTATATAACGGTAAAGCAGGCGGAGGAGATTAACCGGCAGCAGGCGCTCTGTGATAAGCGGTTCGGGGATATCGCAGTGGAGAAAGGCTATATCACATCCCCACAGCTCGACAGGATACTAAAGCTACAGGGAAATACATATTTGATTTTTGTTCAGTCACTGGTAGATGAAGGAATTATAAGCATTGAAGGTATGGATGGAATTATGGAACAGTTCCGTCAGGAAAACGGATATGGTAATTCGGAGATGGAGGTGCTAAAGTCGGATGACGTGGAGAAGATTATTCCTCTGTTCCTTCCGCCAATGGACAAAGAGATAGAAGCTGTTGCCAGCATCGCGTTGAAAACGGTACTCCGCTGTATTGACAGGCATGTGTACCCCGAGCGGGCTTTTTTTGTGGACAGGCTTTCGACAGAAAACATGGTAATGCAGACGATTGAGGGCGGCGTAAACATGACAACCGCGTTTCTGGAGGAATCCGGCGCCATGGTTTTGCTGGCGGGAACATATGCGAGAGAAGAATTTACCGTATTGGATGAAGATACGCTGGACGCGGCGGCAGAATTTCTGAATTGTGTTAACGGACTGTATACGGCGGCATTAGGAAATCAATCAATCAGTACGGATTTGCTGCCGCCGGAGTATGGTTCCGCAGAGTGGGAAATAAATGAAGGCATGATTTGTAAAGTGCCTTTGTGGATAAGAAACAGGAAAATGTATTTTGTAGTTATTAAATAAAGGGAGGGATGATTAATGGCAAATATATTAATTGTTGATGATTCAAAGACTTCAAGAAAGATTCTCAGAGGAATACTGGAAGATGCAGGACATGTTATTGTGGGGGAAGGAACGAACGGTGAAGAGGCGTTTTTAAAGTATAAAGAGCTGAAACCGGACATTGTTACGCTGGATATTACAATGCCTAAGATGGACGGACTTGAGGCTTTGCAGATTTTAAAAAAACAGGATGAGAACGCCAGAGTGGTTATGATAACGGCATTGGGGCAGAAAGAGAAGATGATTCAGGCAGTCAAGTATGGCGCGTCGGAGTTTATTACAAAGCCCTTTGAGGATGACGACGTTATAAAAGCGGTCAATAAGGCGCTGGAAAATTAGGACGGAATAAGGAGAGTTACAATGGCAGGAGATAAGAAGTTTGTTGAAGCGATTACTTCCATGGAGGAAGATTTTGCGCAGTGGTATACGGATATTGTTAAAAAGGCGGAATTAATAGATTATTCCAGCGTAAAAGGCTGCATGATCATTAAGCCGGCCGGATACGCAATCTGTGAAAATATTCAGAAAGAGCTGGATACGCGGTTTAAGGAGACCGGCGTAGAGAAT
>CAJTZH010000089.1 GCA_910584325.1 uncultured Lachnospiraceae bacterium
AGCTGATTGCGAACGTGCGGGAACGGTTAAACAACGGCCGCGATATGGACCAAAAACTGTCGCCAAGTAAATTTAACGCCTATTTCGGCTTATACGGCTCTTCCACATTGCCGGTGAGCGAACCGAACTTCATTGTTGTCAGGGACTACGTCAATACCACATCGTTTACGGCAAATTTTGTGACGGAAAACGGTTGGAACGTGGACGATACCGTCACACAAAAAGAGGTGAAAGACATGCCGATGAACCGGACGGACGGTATGGGACTGATTTCGTACCGTCAGGCGGCAAAATGGGCGAAAGAACTCGGACTCGACTATATCCCGTCTCAGTTTTGCATCCGCCAGAGTTTTATCAAAGGAATGCTTTGCGTGTTTCCGATTCATGAATTTTGTAAGGACAAAAATAACGGCAATTACCTCGTCGATACCATTTACCGCGATGAAAACGGCAATTATATCAAGGCGGATTTGCGGGATTACGACGTCATCCTCACGGAATCACAATTTAAATTGTGGGACAGTTACGATTCTCTCGAAACGTATATCAGAAACTGCCGCAAGAACAAACTGGACTGGAGAATCTCTCTCGTCACGCCCAAAGAGCCAAAAAACATTTTGAAATTAAACTACCAGTTCATCCAAACGTTAAATTTAAACACAGAGGACGTAAAAGCTCTCGCCGCGCAGTTCGTGGACTGGATAACAAACGTTTCCTATGATAACGCCTATTATATGCTGTTATTTCTGCTTGGCACAAACAACGACGCCGAAAAAATCAACCGCTTTTTATCGGGAGACGACGCCTACTGGCTCAAAGCGCTCGTCGCAGACCACACCGTCAAAAACGACGCCTACATCCGCGCGAAAATCAGGGAACGGATTCGCAGAAAAATCGAGAACGGATGCAAAGGCGACATTTACGTAAACGGGAATTTTCAGGTCATCGTGTCCGACCCTTACGGATTCATGCAGCATGTATGCGGCCTTCCCGTGACCGGGCTATTAAAAGAAGGCAAATCCTATTCCAACTACTGGAATGAGCGCGGCGTATCGTATGTGGACGCCATGCGCGCGCCGCTGACTTACCTGTCAGAGCATGTCATCCTCGATTTGCAAAAGGACGAGGATACACAAAAATGGTACCGCTATTGCAGGCAGGGCATTATTTTAAACTATCACGGACATGAAACCGTCAATTTCGCGGGCAGCGATTTTGACTTTGACATTCTGGCAACAACAAACAACGCCGCAATGATAAAAGGCGTTTACAAAGACGAACTGCCGGTGGTGTACGACGCTCCAAAACCGAAAAAAATCCGTCTGACGGAAGACGACTTGTATATGTCGGACACATTTTCTTTCGGTTCCGTTATCGGTTCCATCACCAATAAATCGAGCAGCGCGTACGCCAAACTCCCGCTCATTGAAAAGCAGTTTGGCGCAAACAGTCCGGAATACCGGCTGATGAAATCCCGTTTACAACAATGCTGTAAAGCGCAGTCGGCACAGATTGACAAAGCAAAAATCGGTCAGGAAGTAAAAGCCGTTCCCAAAGTATGGGTGCAAAGAAACACCGTCAAAAAAGACAGACACGGCAAAGCGCGCGGACGCCGTCTTGCGCGAAAAACATTGTACAATAACACGCTTCTTGATAAATATCCGTATTTTTTCCGGTACATCTATCAGGAAACGGATAAATCCTACAAAAAATATCTTGACGAATATAACGTGATTTGCAGGCAGAAATACAAGCGTGCATTTCACGACCTGGAAACGCTTCCAAACAAAACGCGCGAACAACAGGAACTCATCGAGCGTTTTTATGAATATTGTCCCGTTGTGATAAGCGACAGTCCGATGAATCTTCTCTGCCGTTATATCGAAGACATTGACTTTCATATTGTACAGAAAACAAAAAACAGCGATAACGCATTTTCTTACGAGCTCTACAAACAGCAGGGATTGGAATACGCCTCGTTTTATGAGGACGTGAAGCAGTCTTTGCAGCAATTTACCGCCGCGAAACGAAACCTGCTCATTACGGAACAGACAACACAGACCGCGGACGGATTTTATTATGACGCCATATCCGACACATTAAAGGACACGCTTTCCAAAATAAACGCGAATCCCTATATTATTGTCAACTGCCTTGTGGATTACTTTTACCGGGAAAAACCAAAAGCAAATAAGGAACTGTTATGGGAGACTTACGGAAAATACATTTACAAAAATATCGCCAAAAACCGCCAGCGCGCCACGGTTCTCTTTCCTATGCCGTGCCGGGAAAACGAGACCTGCGATTTAGAGTATTTAGGCGGTAATTACCATTTACGGGAGGTCAGATTATGACAGCGGATTATCAATATAAAGAACTTGCCTATGCCAGACAGATTTATGAAAACGGAATCCTCTCAGGGCAGCACCTTCCTACCGAACTACGCCTTGTCGCGACTTATATGAGACGGTTTCTGAATTATAAACCCAAAAAACTGCGCGAAGAACTGGAAAACTGGTGTGAACAACACATTGCGGGTTTTCAGAAAGAACTTTATTTTAAACAGCTCAACGCCGCCGTTACCAAAGCATGTAAAAAGGATTCGACGCTGATAAACATTGAGCATGTCGATTTCTTTCAGTACGAACTGGACTATTTGAACAGTCTTTTTATCACGGACGATATTGATGACAGCAGGGAATCCGCGTATTCCTACGACTGTAAAAAACTATTATTTACGCTGCTGTTTTTGACAAAAATCAACCGCCTCGCCGCAAGTAACGGGCAGGAGCCTCTTAAGGCACAGACACAAAAAACGTACTTTCAAGGCGGCGCAAGAAAATATTCCGAATTAAAGAAACTGGCAAAGCTGCCTGATAAAGTAAAAATCAACGAAGACGTTATCCATACCCTCTGGCTAAACGGACTCGTTTCCCCGCTGTATAACGGGCTCATCCGGCTGGATTTTATGGACGAACTAAACGCGGCAGCGCAGACCGCCGCGCCGGATGCTGCCGCCGTACAAGATTCGGATTCGTCCGTAGTTATCAGAGTAACCGACTACGACGCCGCAGGCTGGTATTTCGACTACTATAATAAGGATAAGAAAATCACGTTCTGCAAAGGCTGCAACCGCATTTTTAAGAAAAAAACAAACCGTCAGGAATTTTGTTCTGACGACTGCTTCCTTTTATATAGAAAAAATTATAAGACACAAAAGCAGCGTACCTACCGTAAAACGGATGTGGACAGTTAAAAAAACGCCGTAATCCTTGCCGTTACTGAACTTTTGACACTTCGCATTTATTTCTATCTGATGAAAGAAGATAATTTTTCATAGTTTTTTTCTTCTTACCGGGCGGCAGTTTGATTTCATCGTATTCTGCCGTCCGTTTATATTTTACCGGGACCATACCCCGAAAAGAACGCTTGAAAAAGTTTCTGACGATTAGGAGGTGTTTTGCATGGACTCTGCGGCTTTTGTAGACGAACTGGCGTTATACCGTGGAAACGACATTCGTATCAACGAGTATATTACCGTTCACCAGCCTACATTAAAAGAAATCTGCGAATACGGAGAGAGGGACTACTACAACATGATATACACTCTCTGCTCCGTCGGCGCCGATTTGAAGTGGCAGCTTGACGAACTCGGAATCGATTACACAAAAGTTTCCGATTTTCAATTATTTTATTCTGTTTTAGCGAAGGGATTCCCAAAAGAAAAAACAGGCATACTGTTTGGCAGCGTTTTGGATTTTTCGAAAATGGAGCCCGTATTTCATACGCAGTTGCAGGAAGACGTATTGATACAGGTTCTTGACGAAAAAAACATCATACAGATTGACAAATATGTTTATGCTTCCATCGTAAGCGTAATCCGCAAGATGCACAGAATAAAACGAAACGACGAGCAGCCGGGCAACGAAGCAACAAGACAAATCTTAATCGAGGACGCGCGCGACGAATACGAGTCGAAAAAGAACCTTCCGAACAAATCCTATCTGTTTCCGCTCATCTCCGCCATGGTCAATTCCGAAGGATTTAAACATGACGAAAAAACGGTATTTGATATGAGTCTCTTTGCGTTCATGGACAGCGTCGCCCGCACCGGCAGAATCAAAAATGCCGGATTATTACTTGCAAGCGGTTACTCCGGGTTTGGTATAGATTTAAAAAAAATAGACAAAAAAGAAACGGACTGGCTGGGCGAACTGGATTAAGTTTTCGCCCTGCCGCTCCCAAATGAAGGAGGACATTACAATGATTAATGTAAACGAATTGATTCTTGAAAAGGTACGCAGCTTAATTTTTACCGATTTATCCGACGGTTCCGTCATCGCCCGTCTGACAAAGCTCGAGGAGCCTACTTTGCAGACGGCCGCCGAGGCGGAGGACGTAACGGACGCTCAGGGTGCGTTAATTACAAAGCTCTTTAAGGCAAAGACAGGCAGATTTGAGGCGACAAATTCCCTCTTCAGCGTTGACCTTCTGGCGCAGCAGTACGGTACGGAAAAGGAAGTCGCAAGCGAAACGGCAAAGATTATCGTTCCTTGCGAGGAAACACTGACCGTTGCCGACGGAAAAGTAACGCTCTCCCACAAACCGGTCAATGATATTAAGTACATTTACAAGCTGGAAAACGGCGCGCTGGCACAGAAATATACACTTGGAACTGCCGCTTCCGCTACGGAATTTGTTGTTTCCGATACAGAAATTACTGTTCCGACAGACGTAACCGGCAAAATTTACGTTGAGTACGAGTATGAATCAACAAGCGCGGTACGCGTCGTAAACAACACAGAAAACTTCCCTGAAACAGTCGGCGTTAAGGTATTCGCAATCTTTAAGGATATGTGTAATGAAAACGTGAAGTACGCAGGTTCTATCGTTGCCAAGAAGGGTAAGATTGACCCGTCTTCTCTTGACGTAGCGTTTACTGCTACAGGCAAGCATGCGTTTGCGGTAGATTTCATGAAGGACTACTGCGACGAGGACGGCGATTTATTCTCTGTTATCGTTGCTGAATAAGCAAATCACCCGGGGAGCGGCGAGCGCGGTGTTCTGCCGCGCCGCTGCTCTCTATTTCTGTATATAAAGGAGTTTTTTATGTCTGAAACAATCAACCACTGGTGCATTATCTGCGGCAAAGGCTACCATGCCTGCGACGCGTGCAGTCAGATTAAAAATTTTACCCCGTGGCGCACTCTGGCGGACAGCGCGCTGCATTTTCAAATTTATATGATAATCAGGGATTACAACGATAAAAAAATCAGCAGGCAGGAGGCAAAAGACGCGCTCTTAAAGACAGACCTGTCCGACATGGACTCTTTTAAAGAAAGCGCAAAGACGGTGCTTTCGGAAATTTTAAAAGAGGAGCCTTTGAAGTCTCCAAAAAGAGCGCCGAGAAAGAAAAAGGAACGCCATGATTTATCTTGATAACGCCGCCTCCGTCCCGCTGTCTCAATCCGTAAAAAACGAACTGCTTTCTTTGTTAGATGAATATGGGAATCCCTCGTCTCTTCATGTCAAAGGCAGGCGCGCAAAGCAAATTCTGACTGCCGCCCGCGAATGCGCCGCCGGCTTTCTAAACTGTGACCCGGAAAATATTTATTTTACACCGGGCGGCGCCGCCGCAAACACCCTCGGCATCAAAGGCTATGCCGCCAGACATGACTGCCGAATCTTTTACTCCCCAACCGCCCATAAATCCGTGCTAAACTGTGTCCACACCCTCCCACAAAGCACGCCTTTAAAGGTAAACCGCACGGGGCGGATTGTTTTATCCAGTTTGAAAGAGGCATTAAAAAACTCCCGCCGCACTCCTTTCGTTGTGATTGATTACGCGAATTCGGAAATCGGCACAATCCAGAATGTACAAAAAATCCTTGAAATCGTTCACGCCTGCAACGGCGTAGTTTATCTGGATTGTACCGGCAGCATCCCGACCATTCCCGTCGATTTAAAACAGCTCGACGCGGACATGCTGGGATTTTCCGCCCACAAGCTGGGCGGACTGAAAGGATGCGGCGTTTTTTATAAAAATGCGGATATTGAACTGGAACCCTTAATTTATGGCAGTCAGGAACGGGGGCTGATTGGCGGCACGGAAAATATTTTAGGCGCCGCCTCGCTAAGCTGCACCCTAAAACAACATGACTACGCTTTGGTTTCCCCCGCAAACCGCGATTATGTGTACCGCCATATCATACGCACTATCCCACAAAGTTACCTTGTCGGAAGTTTCAAAAACAGGCTGGCACATAATCTGTACATTTGTTTTCAGGGCGTTGACGGGGAGGCTCTGATGCTTTTGCTGGACGCGGACGGTGTCGCCGTATCAACCGGCTCCGCCTGCAACAGCCAAAGTCTTGAACCCTCCACGGTTCTGTCCGCAATCGGCATGGATGAGCGCGATACGCACAGTTGTATCCGCATGACGTTTTGCGGAAAGGAAACCAAGGAGGAACTCGATTATGTCTGTAACAGACTAACAATCAATGTAGAACGCCTGCGAAGCATCCGCAACGCAAAACTTTACCCGGCGTTTTCCGATATAACAAAACAATAAGGAGGCTGATGTTATGACAAACACAACATTTTTAATGCTGTTATCCGCATTTTCCGTTCTGTCCGGTCTTGTGACGGAAGGAATCAAAAAACTGTGCAGCGACAGGACAAACCTGCCTTACAATCTGACGACGCTTATTTGTTCGCTGATTGTCGGCTCCGGCGGTACCGCCGTCTATTATCTGTTAAATGAAATCGCTTTTACGACAGACAATGTGATTTATATGGTGCTGATGGGGCTTGCGGGCGCGCTGATCAGCATGGTGGGCTTTGATAAGGTAAAACAGACCATCACACAGCTTCAAGGCAAAAAATGATATCTTAGAAGAAAGAAGGTGAATCCATGACAAAGGAAGAATTTATTGAAGAAATCGCGCGCTATGTTAAACAATACGCTCCCCGCTACGGGATTCTCGTGTACTCCCCAATCATCGCTCAGGCGGTTTTAGAATCGGCATACGGCACCTCCGAGCTTGCCGTCAACGCCCATAATTATTTCGGACTCAAATACCGCAAAGGACGGTGTCCTACCGCATGCGGCATTTATTACAAAAACGGTTCCGAACAGAACCCTGACGGCACTTACACGTCGTCCGCCATGCAGTGGATGAAATTTCCCGATATGGAAAATGGCGTTATCGGCTATTTCGATTTTACAAACATTGCCAATTATCAAAAACTAAAAGGCGTGACCGATCCAAGACAGTATCTGGAATACATCAAAGCCGCCGGATACGCGACCTCCCTAAGCTATGTGGATAATGTATACCGCGTCATTGAAACGTATCATCTGACAAAATATGATAACGCGCCGGAACCAAAAACAAACTTCCGGGTTGCCATCGACGCCGGGCACGGCAGCAACACGGCAGGAAAACGCACGCCAAGCGGTTACCGCGAACATTGGATTAACGTAAAATGCGCGGGATATTTTGAAGAGGAACTGCGCCGGTGCGGCATCGATACCGTAAGAAGCGGCTGGAATGACGAAAACGCGACGGATGACGCAGATATCACTTTAGGCGCAAGACAAAATATGATTAAAAACGCGGACTGTGATATCAGCGTATCGTGGCATGCCAACGCCCACGGAAACGGCATTCAGTATACCTCTGCGCAGGGTATTGAAACGTATATCCACAGCAGTCCGTCCGCCGTTAGAGATTCTAAGAATCTGGCAAATCAGGTACATTCCCGATTAATTTGCGGCACCGCGCAGAAAAACCGCGGCGTGAAATCCAACAATTTTGCCATGTGTAATTGCAGCGCAATGAATACGAAGGCATCGATACTGATTGAAATTGGATTTATGACAAATGAATACGAGGAAGCGCTTTTAAAGTCGGACGCTTTCTGTATGGAATGCGCCAGGGAAGCCGCGCAGGGCGTATGCAGTTATCTTGGAATCCCTTACAAATACGAATAAGAAAGGAAGGAAGACAGTTATGATTACTTATTTTAAAATGAAACGAAACGAATGGAAAATCAAGGCAAAACTCTACGGTTTTATCCTTGCCGTTCTTGACAATCAGGGCGAACTGATTTCAAAACTGACAGAACTGATTCAGTCCGAAACCGAACATTCGGAGAAAGGAAGCGATTAAATGGCAAATAATAATTTGATTGACGAATTATCCGGAATCCTAAATACTTCCGCTGTCAAAAAAACCATAACCGCTTTAAAGTCCGCAATAAACAATGTGAAAATTCTGGATAACTCCCTGACAGAGTTATCCAAGGTTTCCAAACTCTCCTCAAAAGAACTTGAGAAGCTGACTGCTAAAGCATATACTTTAGGCGAAGCAGTCGGAAAAACAGGAAGTCAGGTTATTGACGCTGTTACCCAGTTCATGCGTGCAGGTTATGATTTGGAAAAATCCATGACACTGGCAAAGAATGCCCTCAAAATGACAAACATTGCAGAGGATATTGATAGCGCAAGCATTTCCGCCCAGTATCTTATCTCAATTATGAAAGGATACGGTGATACATCAGACCAATTTGCGGAAAAAATTCTGGATTCTATCAATGAAGTTTCCAAGACCGGAAATATTGATTTTAGTGTTCTCGCAGACGGTGCGAAAGAATTAAGCGCCGCCGCCGGCAAAGCCGGAATATCCTTTGATGAAATGCTTGGCATCTTAGCAGGCGGCTATGAAGCTCTCGGCGATATGAAAACCGCCGCATCAGGTCTTGCGGATATCTTTTCCCGTTTACAGTCCGCTCCGTTGATGTTTTCAGACGGAAATCTTTCCGGACAAACCGGTGAATTAAAAAGTGTTTACGAAACTTTAAACGATTTAAACAGCGTTTGGAATACACTGAATGACACGACAAAAGAATATGTTGCCCAAACTGCCGGCGGCACACAGCAAAGCGCCCTCTTTTCGGAACTGATGAACAACTGGGACTTAGTGGAGAAGTCCGTACAGTCCGCCACAAATTCCATGGGAAGCGCCGAGGCAGAAAACAGAACCTATCTGGACAGTATGAATGGTAAACTTGCCCAGTTTGAAAACGCCGTGGAACAACTTTCCACAACACTCATGTCTTCCGGCATCGTTAAGTTTTTCGTGGACCTCGGAACGGGCGGCGTGAATGCCTTGAACGGGATTGTGAATGCGATAACGCCGCTTGGGACGCTCGGCGCAATAGCGGGAGGAATTCTTGGTTCACAGAACATCGGTAAAACGTGCAAGTGTACGGTTTCAGAATATTATTGTTTTGAATATGCCCCTTACGACGGAGACATTTTGTTCAACGCCGGAAGTGTGTGAACTTCGTCAACTCACGATGTTCTATAAAATAAATCGTAATTGGCGCCTGCTATGCGCCAGTGCTGGAAAGCTTATTTATAGAGAATATATAGTAACCACACGCTACAACGGATTCGGAAACGAAAAACGTGATACGCACTCCGAAAGGATGTCAGTAATGGCAAGAAAAGTCAGAAACGTAATTCATACGAATGTGGTTAGTCATAGGGCGAAAGCCTAAGTGAAGGTTTCTTTGGAAACAAAACCTCCTACCAGCAACGGATACCCTAAGTCCGAAGGTTTCGGATATGGATGTGTTCACAGACTGTAAACGATTTTGAGTCGGAACCGGCTTGTAAGAGACAGTCGAAACGCAGTTGATAATCTGTCCCCTGACCAGGTAAAAATTATCAGGAGCATTGCTGCTCTCCCAGTTCTTATAGCACCTGTATTTTATACGGGAAGAAATGGGAAAACGCAAGGAGTTCTCCTAGCCGTATGTGGAAGAAACGGAGAGATTGATAATTTTTCTCTTGCAGTATATACTATGTATATACTTAATCATAGGAGGTTTTGTATGCAGACACAGGTAAAAGAATGGGGAAACAGTCGTAAACGGTAGATAGTGCGTACCTCGACTGTGAGGGAAAAATATGTGACAATAGA
>CAJTZH010000090.1 GCA_910584325.1 uncultured Lachnospiraceae bacterium
AAGATTTGTGGTAATGGATATAGAGGATTATGAGCGCGGCAAGGCAGAAAAGAAGATGTTGGAGAAGCTGCATGAGGCAGAAGAAGCTGTTAAAAATGGAAATGGCTGGCTTACCCTAGAGGAATTGAAGGCTAAGGTTGGAGAGTAATTTTATGATGAAGTTGCGAATCAATCCGGTAGTGGCAAAAGATTTAAAAACGATTAAGAACTATATCGCAGAGGATAATGCCGATAAAGCATTGGAAACGGTTTAGGAAATTTATAAGCAGTTTGAGAATATACAGCAGTTTCCTTATATAGGTGCAGAGTTGTCCAAGCGTGTAAGTTTTAAGACGGATTATAAGTATGTGGTATGGAAGGAAAATGTTGTGCTGTATAAGGTTAGCAAAGATGTGGCAGAGATTTATCGGGTGGTGAATCGGCATCAGGATATTAAAACGTGGTAACGGAAGAATAAATTAACCTCTGAGTTTACATTATTTGTATACTCAGAGGTGTGATAAAACTGCAGTTAACAGACCACTTATTCGTGTATTATAGCGTGAAGAATGAATATCGCCTTTAAAGTAATAATGCCAACCAATATGTATGGTTTGGTTTTTAATTTTTTAAAGAAAATTCACCCCATACATAAGATAAACGAGAGGACTGCTTATTAATCATAATAAAGCATGTAAAAACAATTTTAACGATAATACGTTTATCGGAAGGAAATTTGGCTATTTGTTTAAATACATCATTTTGTAAAAGCCAATCAGTTATTTCACGTTCTAACTGATGATTGGACGTGTTTTTCAAATTGTTTTTAAGCATATAATTCCATATATAAGTTTCGATTATTGGATAATATGCATTGCTATATTCATCGATTGTTTTTTTAATTTCCGGTTTTTCAAGCCAACATGTTTTGAAGGTATTAAAACCATATTGTTTGAATGCGCACGCGTCAGATATGCAAAGTTTTGCTTCCAGCTGATTGTATTTAGAAACAGAATAGCAATCATCAATAATACTTGCTTCATAAATTTTTGAAGCGGTTTTATAATCGCCTTTTGTTATAGCAATATTCATATCGTTAATTGTTTTAAAATGCTTGTTTAGTGTGGATTTTAGTTCGCTATTAGTGGAATGGATTAAGGATTCATATTCATAAAAATAATTAATCCAATTTGCGTCATAGTCTATAAAGGCTGGTGTATATCCGTATCTGGCAACTCGCATCATTTCCATATCAGTCGTTTCAAGGCAATTTAATAACTGTTTGCATTTTGAGATTTTTTCATCAACTCGATTAGATTCACCTTTTCGGTATATAAAGTATCCTAAGCAAAAAGTTCCAATAAATGAAAGAAAACTGCCGTAAAAATTAATAGAGTCCGATTTTGAAATGACTTCATCCGGTCTATAACAATTTGTTAATAAGAAGAAAAATATTAATGCCAGTATGGGCACAATAATTATAGGAGCGTAATAACCGAATTGAAAATTCAGGTAATCTATGATTCCGGATTTTTTGCAGGCATTATATAGATATAGAATACATATTATCAGATGGATGGAATAAAAAATGTAGAAACCTTGCATTTGCCATAGCGCTATAATGATTGCAAAAATCAGACTATCTAAGATAATAAAGATAATTTTTCGTGTTGTTAACCTTGTTTTCATAAGTGGCACCCCCAAATTCCATGATATAAGTAACCTTAGTGATAAAGTAAATTTATGTTGATATTGAAATGTTGCGATATATAAATGTATTCTAGTACACATTTGTATAAAAGAAAAGTATAACTTTAAAATTATCAAAGTGTTTGTCTGCCGCATCCTCCCAATAATTTGTCTACACAGTTTACCTTAACAGACAATCCCGGTTGTGAAATACAGCATATTATGATAAAATATGGGAAAAGGAGTCTTCACTGAAAATGAAAGAGAAAAAACTTGGAAAAAAGAGCGTCATTATCCGGCTCGGAGGGTATCTGTTCCGGTTCCGCGCGCTTCTTTTTCTCGCGTTTATCATGTCGCTTTCCGGAAATCTCTTAGCGCTTGTGGGACCGAAACTTTCCGGTCTTGCCATTGACGCGATTGAGCCGGGAGCGGGAAAAGTGGATTTTTCGAGAGTGTACTATTACGCGGCGCTGATGGCGGCGTTTTTTCTGCTGTCTTCTGTTCTTGCGTATCTGTTGTCCATTCTCATGATACATATCAGCCAGAAAATTATTTATAAAATGAGGGAGGATGTTTTTGAGAGCCTGACGCGTCTTCCGGTTTCTTACTTTGATACGCACCAGACAGGGGAAATTCTTTCAAAAATATCTTATGACATTGATACGGTGAATACGTCGCTTTCCACGGATATCATTCAGATTCTCACGAGCGTGATTACGGTTATCGGTTCGTTTGCCATGATGCTGACGATTTCACCGGTGCTGATTCTTGTTTTTGTATTTACGGTTCCGATGTCGTTTTTTATCACGAAATTTCTGACGGGCAAGACGAGACCGTTGTTTCGCGCGCGTTCGGCGTCCATCGGAAGGCTGAACGGCTATGTGGAAGAAATGATTGCGGGGCATAAGACCATTAAGGCGTATCATCAGGAAGGAACCGTGATTCAGAAATTTGACGATAAAAATAACGAGGTGGTCTCTTCATTTTACAAGGCGGATTATTTTGGAACCATGACGGGACCGAGCGTCAATTTTATCAATAATCTGTCGTTGTCGTTGATAACCGTATTTGGCGCAATTCTCTTTATCAACCGCGCAATCAGTCTGGGAAACATTTCTTCGTTTGTGCTGTATTCGAGAAAATTTTCCGGTCCGATAAACGAGGCGGCAAATATCATGAACGAGTTTCAGTCGGCGATTGCCGCGGCGGAGCGGGTGTTCCGGCTTATTGACGAACCGAAAGAAGCGGCGGATATGTACGGAGCGAAGAAACTGACGACGGTATATGGCGACGTGAACCTTGTGGACGTCGATTTCGGATATGTTCCGGATAAATTGATATTGTCCGGGTTAAATCTGCACGCGAAGCCGGGGAGCCTTACGGCGATTGTGGGACCGACGGGAGCCGGAAAGACGACGATTATTAATCTTTTGATGCGTTTTTATGACGTCAACGACGGCAGCATTTATGTAGATAATCTGGAGACGAGAAGCGTGACGAGGGAGTCCTTAAGGAAATCTTACGCTATGGTATTGCAGGACACATGGCTGTTTACGGGAACGGTTTATGAAAACATTGCTTACGGCAGGGAAAACGCGACAAAGGAAGAGGTTATCGCGGCGGCGAAAGCGGCGAGAGTCCATGAATTTATTCTCTCGCTTCCTGACGGGTACGATACAATTCTCACGGAGGAAGGCACCAACATTTCCAAAGGACAGAAACAGCTTTTGACGATTGCGCGGGCGATGCTGATGGATACGCATATGCTGATTTTAGACGAAGCGACGTCAAATGTCGATACGAGAACGGAAATCCTCATCCAGCAGGCTATGAGAAACCTTATGCGGGACAAAACGTGTTTTGTCATCGCGCACCGCCTTTCCACGATAAAAAACGCGGATAATATTCTGGTGGTGAGCGACGGAAAAATTGTGGAACAGGGAACGCACGGGGAGCTGATGGAGTTTGGCGGCATGTATAAGAAGATGTATTACGCGCAGTTTGAGTGAGATAGATAAAATTTTAAACTTGGAGAAAATACCACAATGAAAAAAATCGCATTGTATGCTGTCATAACCGGTATGATATTTTCTTTCTGTGCCTGTCAAAAAGCACCGCGGGCGGAAGAGGAAGAAACAACGACCAAGATATCTGTAACAGAAGCACAAAACGAAACACAAGCGCCAAACGAGCAGGAAACAAAGCCACTGATACAGTCAAAGGTACAGCCGAATGAGCGGACGACGCACCATGAAACCGATGTTGACAAAGATCGTCTGCTGGCGTTTTTAAATAACGAAATTTTGCTTCGGGGGTATCCTTACGCAGAGCCGGGGACATCATTGTATTACGGAGACATCACAAAGGAGGCGGCAGAAGAGAAAATACAGGAGCCGCGTTATCTGCTGATGGATGTAACCGGAAACGGAAAAAACGAATCGGTTTTTTATCTCGAAGATATGGCAGTGTGCATGGTGTATGACGAGGCAGACGAGCAGTTTTCCTGTCTGTGGTCCTCGGATACGCAGAATGCGTTTTTTCTGGGAGACGGACAAATACTGACGTTTGTTCCGGGCGAGACGAACTGCTACACCTATCTGGTGATGAACGGGGACGGAGAGATTACAAAGCGCAGGGAGTTTTCGATAACGCTTGACGATACGCCTTTGATTTTAATTGATGGTAAGAAAGTAACGGAAGATACATGGAAGGAAGAGTTTGACTGGATTATGGATTTATATCATACCAGAGAAAAACCAATGACTTTGGAAGATTTATCAAAATAATAAAAAATTAATGCAACATAAATCCGTTTTTGATACACTTATAAGATGTAGGTGGTTGAAAGACGGATTTTTTGTTATTTAGCGGGAAATTTGCATGCTCTCCGTTTCATAACGAAGTCAGCAAAATCACCTGCGGCTTGCAGGAAACAATCGATTGGAGAAACAACAGTATGGATGAGAGGAATTGGGTAGAAGAGGCAATCGGAGGCGATGAAGGGGCATTTGTCAGACTCTATGAACAGTATTATACGAAGCTGTACCGGTACGCGGCATATACGCTTCGGACAGTTCAGGATGCGGAAGATGCGGTTGGCGAAACGATTGCCGATGCCTATGCCGGCATAGGAAAGTTAAAAAATCCGGAAAGTTTCGGGACATGGCTGTTTCGGATTCTTTCCAACAAATGCAAGGCGAAAATGCGCGACTATTATGTAGTATCGGACGGTCAAGGGGAAGGGGATCCGTCCGTACATACGGACCTTGCACTGAATCTGCAGGTCAGACAGATGTTTCTGGCGCTGCCGAAAAAAGAACGCCAGGTTATTGGACTTTCCGTTTTCGCGGGGTATGACAGTAAGGAAATTGCCGATATCTTAAAACTGAACGCGAATACGGTGCGCAGCATACGCAAACGTACTCTGGAGAAAATGGCACGGGAAATGAATGATTAGTCGGAAATGGGGAAAGAGCGATGGATGAGAAGAAAATGATAGAAAAATTGCAGGAAATGACGGAAAACACAAGCGTTCCCGAAAGTCTTGCGCCGGAAAATATTATGAATACGATAAAGGGCAAAAAATCAAATAGGGGGGGGGAGTTTTTCTAAGAAAACAATGCGGATTGCGGCAACATTTGGCTGTGCAGCGGCAGTTCTGCTGGCAGTAACATTTGCCATGAACCATATCGGGGCGGGCATTACAAAAAAGACAGCGATTTCGGAAAACAGTATGTTCACAAACTCCGGAATGACAGATAACGCGCAGGATGCAGAGACAATAAAAACAGAGTGCATGGTTATGGCGCAGACGGGGAATATATCGGACTATGACGACGTTTACGCGGAGCTGAAAACATACAGGGACAGATACCGGAGCAGTCAGCCGACTTATGGATTGTGGGATTGGTTATTTGGCGGTGTAAAAAGTTCCGACAGCGCTATGGACGGCGCCATAAAGGAAGATGTCGAAATGGAGTATGTGTTTGATGAAGCCGGCGCAGTGGATACGGTCGCGTCTTCCGGAAATACGGAAGTTTTGGAAGGTTCTTATTCCAAAACAAATGTGCAGACGGTTGGAATTGACGAGGCGGATATTATCAAGACGGACGGTAAATACATTTACTACGCAAGCACGGATTTTCACACGATATCCGTTTATCAGGTTAATCAGGGCGAGAGCAAGAAGGTCTCCGATATTTATGTGGAGGGCGTCGGTTCTCTGGAAGAAATTTATGTGGACGGCGATATGCTTTTGTGTGAGGGCACAAGTTATCGTGACGGCAGATACAATGTGGCTCTGGCAAAGTATGATATTTCCGACCGGAAAAATCCGAAGTTCGTGAGCCTTTATACGCAGGAAGGCGACAGCGTGGAGACGCGCAAAGTCGGAAATGTGGTTTACATTGTGACAACCGTTTTCAGTGATGTGGAGAGAATGAAAAAAGATAAGCCGGAAACGTATATTCCACGCATCTGTGATGACCTGATTATTCCGGAAAATATTTATATCCCGGAGGAGACGCAGGATACGACATACACGGTAATTTCGTCCGTGGACGTGACGGATATGCATACGGTGGATTCCGTTGCGGTTCTTGGTTTTAACGGAACATTTTATATGGGGACGGAAAATATGTATCTGTACCGTGATTCATGGGAGACTGCCGACCGCATGACCGATATCAGAAAGATTGATTATATTTCTGATGGCAATATCGGAGCGGTATCGGAGGCAAAAGTTCCGGGCGTGATAAAGGATACGTTTGCGATTAATGAATATAACGGATATCTGCGCATGATGACGACCAGCTACGCCGCGTCCAATAACGGCGAATCGACAAACAACGTGTTTGTGCTGGATGCTTCCTTAAAAGTTGTCGGAAGCATTGAAGGACTGGCACAGGGAGAACGGATTTATTCGGCAAGATATATGGGCGATACGGCTTACTTTGTCACATACAGGGAGACCGACCCGCTGTTTTCCGTGGACCTGTCCAATCCTGAAAATCCGAGAATTATGGGCGCTTTAAAAATACCTGGATTTTCGGAGTATCTGCATCCCTTTGGGACGGGAAAACTCCTCGGAATCGGCATGGATTCAGGCGACGGTTCCGGCTGGGGACAATATGTAAAACTTTCGATGTTTGACACGTCCGACCCGTACAATGTGACGGAAGAAGACAAGACGATGCTTTATGACGCCAATTACACCGAGGCGTTGTATGATTATAAGGCGGTCATGATTGATGCCGAAAAGAACCTGTTTGGTTTTGTGACGGAGGATTATGAGGCAAGAAGCGAAAACTACCGTTATCAGTACCGTGTATTTACTTATACCGATAACGGATTTAAAGAGATTATAACCGTCCGCCTTCCCGACGCGAATTTCAGAACGACAAGAGCCGTTTACATCGGCGATTATGTGTATATTGTCAATGACAACGGCGTGGCGGCGTATGAACTGAGAGGGGTTCGGTAGAGGGAGAAGTACAGACTGACCGCGGCAGGTTACAAAATATTGTAATTGCCGCGGTTTTTATATAATTAGTATTTGTTGAAAATATGATTGAAAAATTTGCCAGAACATCGTATAATTATTATGTAAAAATGTATAAAAATCAAATAGTAAGAAGTATATTTACATAACAGTTTGGGATTTATGAAAAGGAGGTGAGATTTATGGCTATTTCGGGAATTTCAGGTTCATCGAATAATTATTATGGAATGATTGCCAGCGGTAAGCGAATCAATTCCGCAGCGGATGACGCGGCAGGTCTTGCCATTGCTGAAAAGCTCGAATCGCAGGCGAACGGTTACGATGTCGGACGTGATAACGCTGCAGCGGGACAGGATTTGTTACGGGTAGCGGAAGGCGGACTTGGAAGCATTATGGATTCTCTTCAGAGAATGCGTGAATTAAGCGTGCAGGCAAGCAATACGGCTATTTACGGCAAGGATGAGTTAGGTGCGATGCAGAAAGAGATAGACCAGTTAAAGTCTTCCATTCAGGACGCGGCAAAATATACGCAGTTTAACGGCATGAATCTGTTAGACGGCAGTAAGGAGTCATGGAATATCGCAACCAATCCTGACGGAAGCGGTTCGCAGGTTACGACGCCAAAGTCCACGCTTGAGGCGCTGGGTATTGCCGATTATGATGTGTCCGGCGGTAATTTCGATATGAGAGTGCTTGATGATGCAATCGGTAAGGTTACGGACGCGATGTCTTCCATCGGCGCGTCATCGAACGGCTTACAGCACAGGATGAACTTTAACAGCTACGCGTCTTATAATCTGACGGCTTCAAGAAGCCGGATAGAGGACCTTGATATACCGGGCGCAGTTTCCGAGAAGGAGAAAGAACGTCTGCTTAACGAGTACAAGATGCATTTCTTAAGAAGACAGATTGAAGACCAGAACCAGAAAGCAGGATTGTTGAGATTCTAAGATGGTTTTGCTTGGTTAAAAGAGTGCGACAGGATGTAGTATGAGGTGGAAACACAGTCTATAAATAGAATAGCATTTAAGACAGAACGAAGCGTGATACACGAACCGCAGCATATTACAGGATGTAATTGCTGCGGTTTTTTGTAGTGACAAAGGAGACTTTATGAAGAAAACAAGTCTATGTCTGATCATTGTTACAATACTGTTCTTAGCAGGCTGTCAATCTGATACGCTTCCCGACACATATATCGAGAGAAGTGATTATCAATATAAACAGTGCTCTGGGACGGCGTATTCCCAATTACAGCAGGGGGATGGTTTTGTTTATCTATACCATAACTGTTTTATCTATTATCTTGAAGAAGGTATTGATGTTATCACGCCTTTGTGCAACAGAGCGGATTGCCTGCATGATAAGGAACAGGATGCGGAGAAAAGAAAAGCATGTAACGCATATGTGGATTTCTTTGAATATGAAAGCATGGCGCACGATGCGGTGACGATTGCCAAATGCGGCGGCTACATTTATTGTATGAATCCCGCCGCTTTTTTAGGTACGCAGCAGACACTTTGCCGCTATGCGCTCGACGGTACGTCAAAAGAAGCGGTTTATACATGGAATAGTGAGGAAAGTGCAGTTTTGGAGTGGATAATTCACAGGGATGTACTTTACTATACGGAAAAAAGGTATTTTCAGAAAGATAATGAAGTCATTGTAGAAAATATGGTCAAATCGCTTGCATTGACGGGAAGTAATCGTAAACCGCAGACGATATATCAGGCGGATGAAAATTTGAACGTGCTTAGTCTGTGCGACCTTCGGGCTTATGGAAACTATCTCTACTTTCTTATCATTTCACAATGGAAGGGCGATGGAGATACGATTCGTGAGGAGGAACGTTATGACATACTCTACGATAAAACATTTGTTTATGATATTCAGAAAGATGAAGTAAAAGAAGTACAGATTCCGGGACTGCCGGTTTCTGCGCAGATTCTTGGCGTACAGTTCTGGCAGGATAAAATAATTATAGACCCTTACGATCAGGAAAAAGATGGAAATGCGCTTATGCCCGTATACATTGCCGAGCTTGACGGTTCGAATCCTACAGTGCTGTTTCAGAATGTTGCGCAGGCAGGATATTTTCTAAGCGACGGGGAATATCTGTATGCGTTTGACGACTGGATGCCAAATATGGATGACTGGCTGTCCAATCCCGGGGTGTATACCGTATATGATAAAGAGTTCAATGTGGTGGATACATTCAGGGCGCCGTTCATGCCGGACGGGAAAGTGGAGCGGCTGCCTGTGGGTGAAACGGACAATATGTATTTTATCTACGAAGACGAAGAAGACGGAACATGGGGCGTTGTGCGCTGGGATAAGGAAAACATCGGCAGCTATCAGGGAGAACCTTTTTCTCTGACAGAAATTGTGTACCGTTAAAGCAGCCGTTTACGTTTAATGATTGGGAACGGAGTATTCATTATGAAACTGATAGGCTGTGAGTGGCTTAAACTGTTAAAGCAGTCCGGGATTTGGTTTTTTACGGCGATTTTGCTTGTCGGAAATCTCTTTATGCTGTATGCCGGACAGAAAAACACGCCTGCGTATTTTTTTATATTTGAACAAAAAGA
>CAJTZH010000091.1 GCA_910584325.1 uncultured Lachnospiraceae bacterium
CGGCGGCGCCCTGCTGCTTAGAAAATATCTGGAGCAGTCCGGCAAGATTGGACGCTGCATCTTTGTGAAAGACATCTGCGCCAACGCAAAAGGGTATGGTATGCTCTACCAGATCCAGAAGAAGGGCAGATAACCGTATGGGGAAAAGACCCCGTTTGTGACAACGGTAGGATTTAACGGGCATGATCCAGCCCATGTGGAGGTGGCGCAGTTCCTGAATGGCATGGAGCGGAGGAAGGCACAGCATATCGTGGACGCGGTTATTGCGTACCAGCAACGAGGGCTGCGGAACCGTGATGTCATTTGCAAGCTGCAGTTACAGGGGATTGAGATTTATTCCAGTACATACTCTAAATTAGAGGCAGGTAAGTTTAATCCGACTGTAGATATGATTATGGCACTTACACAGGTATTTCAATGCGGATATGCGGAATTGTTTAGAGAACAGAAGTAAACAAACAGCTGCGTTGGCGGTAAAAAGCCGATAGACGGAATAAGGCGAAAATCAAAATATATAAGTATCAACTGGAATAAGTTTATAGTTTGTGATAGAATATCGAGAAATAACGTAGAGAACAATGTGTGAAAAATGGGAAAATGATGCGGATAGCAATATGTGATGATATACAAAAGGAACGGGAAATCATTCGGACAGCTCTGAATGTCTATGCGAAGGCACATACAGAGTTATTTTTTGACGTTGATGAATACAGTGTGGCGTTAGACCTTTTACATGCCGTGGAGAAGGGAAAAACATATGATATTGCCCTTCTCGATATTTGTATGCCGGGCATACTCGGCACGGATGCAGCAGAGGAAATGCTTGCCAAAAGCCCGGAAATGGACGTCATTTTTCTGACAACCAGCGATGAATATGCAGTAGCGGCGTTTGCAATGAATGCTACCCATTACCTGCTCAAGCCGTTTTCACAGGAACAGTTTGACACGGCGCTTGACCGTGCCGTAAAGAATACAGAAAAATGTGATTATCTTTCGCTCTCCTGCGTGGATGGCATGTACCGGGTCTGCATCAGTGAAATAGCATCCATAGAATCGCAGAACCATTACTTACTGATAAGGTTGTCTTCCGGCGAAGTGCTTCGGCTGCGGATGAAGCTGTCACAGATGTTCGAGAAAATGCAAAAGTACCCTGAATTTATCAAGGTGGGAGCTTCTTATGTTGTAAACCTTTCTTTTGTGCGAAATATTTCCGGAAACAGCATAGAGATGTTTCTTGGCGTGAAGATACCTATTCCAAGAAGGAGCAGCGAGGAAGTGCAGAAAATATATATGGAGTTCTGCCGGAAGGAGGCGAGAAAATGAGTATACCCCATCGGATTCCGGGATTGTTTCTTATGGCTTTGTGCCATGTGGTTGTCATCTACTATATGCTGGAACGCAGGTATAGCAGAGGGAAATTTGTGCTTTTAAGCTGCCTGTATGTGGCCAGCTTTGTCTGTATGGGTGCGTACACATATGCGGTGACCGGTATAATTATGGTGCTCTCATATCTGGGGGTTGCGGTATGTCTGTTCCTTTTTTTCTGTATTGTCTCAAAAGAATGTCTTCCCAAGAAAAGTTTTTTGTTCCTTACTTATTTTGGTTTGTTTTCCATCATAGACAACAGCCTGAAACTTATGGTAACGCTGCTTTTGCCGCATCTGCCCGCCCTGGCGGGATATTATCTGGTAAATGTGCTGCGCACGGCAGCGCTGTTATTGATACTGGCATTGTATAAAAAATATGCGGCGCCGGTGATGCAGTCCCTTGCGGATAATAAGAAAGGCAGATGGTGGAATCTGGCGCTGATTGCCCTGCTGTTCTATCTGCTGCAGGCGGCAGTCACCATTTTGTATGTAGAAAATGCCTTGTCAGATATATATCTGCTTTTCACATTTATCATGATCAGCCTTGTCATGTGCACAGTATATGCCGTTGTATTCATCAACATCAGTTACATGAAAAAGGATGCGGAGATGGAGCTGATCCGTCAGAATGTCGGGTATCTTTCCGAAAGGCTGTCTATTTTACAAAATGCAGAGGAAGCTAACCGCAGGCTCCGGCATGATATGCGGCACCATATAGAAACCATTGCAGGATATGCAAAGTCAGAGGATCATTCTGCTATCCTTGCCTATATCGGTGAATACAGAAGTGAAATATCGGATGCGGCAGTAAAAGAATATTCCCTAAACAGGACAATTAACAGTATTCTTACCGTTTATGCGGGCAAGGCGGCGGAAAGCGGCATTGATTTTTCAGTCCAGTGTAATGCCGCGAAAGATCTGGGGATGCGGGAAATCGACATCATCGCTCTTTTGGGAAATCTCTTGGAGAATGCGCTGCATGGATGTCTGGAGTCCGGAAAAGAAAAATTAAGTATTGAAATTCATATCCGGCAACAGGACAGCCGGCTGATTATTCTGTGCAACAACACTTGTTCTGATCGCATGATACTGTCCGGCAGCCTGCCCGCAGGAAAAAGTATCGGCATTTCCAGTATCCTTTCTGTCTGCCAGAAATACGATGGGAATCTGGACTATAAGTTAGAAAATGAAACTTGTTCTGCCTGTGCGGTCTTGAATTTATGAGTCTGTCAATATGTTTGTGGAAGTTTTTTTCAACCAATTCTGCCTAAAAATCGACCAATTCTGCCAAAACCACTTTTTTAAGTGGTTTTTTGTTATAGTGATATGGAGATAGCGGCTTATGCGCATAAGCAGAGTCAGAAGCATTACAGGAGGATTACAGTTATGGATGAACAACGTGCATGGTCGAAAGCAAGAAGAAAGAGGTGTCTGCGCATACTGGCGGTGATACTCAGTTTTTGTGTGCTGATTCACACTTACCCGGATATTCTGGCGACATTCTCCGTCTTTGCGGCGGCATGGCAGGAACAGCCGGAAACGCAGCATATCACCGGTTTTACCGCGCTGTCTGAGGAGATCAGAGAGCAGACGGTCCCGGTGGGAACTGCGCTTTCGGAACTGACGCTCCCCGACACGCTGGAGGCGGTTGTGACAGAGCAGTTATCGGAAAATGCAGAAGATAAAATGGACGGTGGCGGCAAAGCGGATGCCGGGGAAGATGTTGGCAAAGAGGATGCCGGGGGAAATGGCAGCGACGAGGATTCTGAAGAAAATGACGGCGAAGAGCCGAGCGACACGGAGGATGAGGACGGCGGCACCGGGGAGACGGAAGAAGGCGAGCCTGCCGATCCAGAGCCGGAAGATACGGAAACAGGCGGTGAGACCGAAGATAAGGATGCGGAGAGCGGGGACGGACAAGACGAACAGCCGGAGACCGGGGACGGACAGGACGAACAGCCGGAGAACGGGGAATCGGAAGAGACAGACGGGACAGCCGCGACAGAAAACGGGGACGAAGGCGACACCGAAACGGAGGAAAACAGCGAAGGGGAAAGTGCGCCCGCAGAGGAACAGGGCGGGAGCGAAAACGAACAGGAAAACACGCCTTCGGAGGAACGGCAGGAAAGCGCACCCGCACAGGAAACCCATACCGTCAGCCTGCCTCAAATTACGGTAACGGTAGAGAACGACACAGACGCTGTCATGCAGACATTGCTTGACCGGATAGCGGCATTGCCGGACGCGGAAGGATACCTTGCCGCAGAACCGGATATAGATGACTGGGAGGGTGATGAGGACGACTATGAGGAAGCCTGCACACTGTGGACGGAAAAGTTGTATGAATATGCGGAGGAAGCCCTTGCCATTTTCGCGGAATATGAGGTGCTGACCGAAGAGCAGCAGGCCTTCGTTTCTGAGAAAGCATTGGCGAAGCTGACGGCGTGGGTGGAGATAGCGGAGACAGCCGGGGAAAGTACGAAGGTCATGGCGGCGGCAGCTCATTCCCATGACGGCATTTCTTTTGATACGCCGCTGACTGCCGCCGGCGGGGAGCTGGCGAGCGGAGACTACTATTTGGCAGAGGATGTTGCTCTGGAAAATAGTATCACAATACCATCCGATGTGGTAGTAAATCTCTGCCTTAACGGACATATGCTTCACGGTACGGGGGGCAACCCTGCTCTTTGGTTGTACGGTACGCTGAACGTCTATGATTGCCAAGGCGGCGGGGTATTTAACGGCGACAGTGCCGAGGGGAAATGGAACAGTGCTATTGCTGCGGGGGTGCAAAAGAATCCGCCGATTTTCAATCTCTATGGTGGTAAGATTACATCCAGTGCTGTCAGTGTAATCTCATGGGGGGCAGGTACATGCAACCTACACGGCGGTAGCGTTGAAGGCGGGAGATCCTATGCAATTTGCAATTACGGAACAGTCATCATTAGCGGCGATGCTGCGGTGAGCGGTGGAACAGATTCCATCTCCGCCAGCTTTGCGGTTGAGAACAAAAGCAATGCTGTTCTGACTGTGAAGGACGACGCGAGCATTTCTTCCAGCGAAGGAGATGGTGTGCTGAACGACGGCACGGTCAATCTGGAGGGTGGAACGATTACCGGCACAAAAGCGAACAGATATGGCATAATGAATGGCGCTTTTGTAAATATCACGGGCGGCGAGGTTACCGGGGGTAGGTACGGCATCTATATGTATAATGAAAACTACACCTTAAAGCTGTCCGGCAGTCCGGCAGTCTCCGGTGGAACGGCGGCTCTGTATCTTAGAACTGAAAACGGAACCACGCTGGACAATGTCAGAGTGGACGCCACCGGCTATACCGGCGGTACGCTGACGGTAAAGGACTTTTACTATCGTGTTGACGGTTATATACCCGTCGAAGCCGGTTCCTATGCCATCAAGACAGGTGAGAGAAACAAAGATAAATTTACATTGGTAGACAGCAAATGGTGGTATTCGTACAAAGACGGCGGGCTGTACCTCGACACCCACGCCCACAGCTATACCTATACTGCGCGCGGCGCGGTCATTACCGAGAGCTGCACCTGCGGACACGAGGAAACGGCAACGCTCTCCTTACAGAGCGGTGCAGACCCGATATATACCGGAAGCGCGGTCAAGCCGGTTACCGTTACCTACAGCGACGGCTGGGCGGGAACCGGTGAGAATAGACCGGACGACAGCCAAATTATTTATGAAAATAACACAAATGCCGGAACCGCGAAGGCAAAGCTTACGATTGCGGGTAAGACAGCGGTCTTTGATTTTAGCATTGCAGGGGCGGACTTGACAGGCGTTACGGCAAGCGGCTACACGGGCACGTATGATGCGGCGGCTCACGGTATTACGGTGAGTGTTCCCACAGGCGCGACCGTAAATTACAGGAAAACGGCGTCGGGAGATTATACGTTGACGTCAGCGCCCACGTATACAAATGCCGGTATCTATACGGTTTATTATCAGGTGACGAAAGATAATTATAAGACCGTGACGGGGTCTGCACAGGTAAAGATTAATGCCTGCAGCATAAGCAGCGCGGCGGTTACTTTAAACAATACGGTTCTGACCTATAACGGCTTTTCCCAGACAAAGAGAATTGAGAGCGTTACCGTTACGTCGGGGGGAAAGACGCTGACGCTGACGGCTGGAACGGATTATACGGTCAGCGGAAATCAGGAGACAAATGCCGGAAGTCATAAAATGACACTGACAGGAAATGGAAACTACAACGGGACAAAAGAGGTAAGCTTTGAAATCAAAGCAAAGACATTGACGCCCGATATGGTAACCATAGCATCCGGCACACATTATTATACCGGTAGTGCCATTACGCCAGCCGTGACAGTCAAGGATGGCAGTACGCTTGTAAGCGGAACTGATTACGAGGTGACTTACAGCGACAATACGGCTGCGGGGGAAGCGAAGGTTGTCGTTACAGGCAAAGAAAATTACAGCGGAACCGTTACAGGGACATTTACCATCAGATACCGGGAGCTTCCGGCAGGGAAGACGCTGGAGGATTATGTTACGATTGCGCCAGCGCCCAAGGACGGCTGGAATAATACCAATATCACCCTTACCCCGAAGGACGGCATTTCTGTCGGGGAGACGGCAGACGGTATCGGCGCCGATACAATCGTTGTTGACGAAGAGAGCGGGAAAAGTGGCGGAATGAAAACGATTTATATCAGGGATGAAGACGGGAACGTTTATCAGACCGACTATACCTATAAGCTGGACAAAACGCCGCCGACAGTGACAGGTTTGAAAACGGAAAACCGCACACAGGACGGCGCAGAGATTACGTTCACCCCGTCCGAGGGCGGAAAAGTATATTGGGTTATCAACTCCGAGACAAAGCCTGATGCGGAAAACTTGGTGCAGCAGGCGGCACAGGAAGATAATGTGCAGACGGTTACGGAAGGCGCATCAAAAACATTTGCCGTAGAAGGACTTACACCGGGAGAAACCCATACCGTATACATAGTGGTTGAAGATGCGGCGGGCAATTTGTCCGAAGTGAAGGAGATAACATTCACTACCTTACAGGCGGCGCCGAATATTACGCTGGATGACCTTATCATAGACCATGCGGCGGAGACGATAAAAGTGTCGGATTCGGTGGGCGAGGTAGAAGTCTATACCGACCCTGCAAACCCGGAAGGCAGCAGGATTACGCCGGGAGCGGACGGTTCCCTGCCGGTAGAGCCGGGCGCCTCTGTCTACATCCGTTATCCGGAAAAAAGGGAAGATGGTGAGGTGACACCTCCCGGAGACTGCGTGAAAATTGACATTCCCGGCAGACCCGCAGCACCCGCGCCGAAACAGGTGACAATGGAGAATACGGAAGAATACGGCGTGACAGTGACGGTAACTGCGCCGCGCGCGGATGAGGAATACATTTTAGTGGAAAAGGGCGGTACGCCGGATTGGAGCAACCCCAATACCACAGGAGAATTTACAGGTATGGACCCCGGCAAGGAGTACGATTTATGGGTGAGAAAAAAGGCGACGGACAGCAATTTTGCTTCTGACCCGGTAAAGACGGAAATACGCACGCCGGTCACCGTGAAATCCCCAGTTGTTACAGGGGAGGGCGCAGGGAAGAGCGGCAACACCGCTCCGAAGCCGACGGCACCGGATTCGGGTAATGAGACGGTAACCTTTACGGGAACTTATGCGGAAGAATACACGCCTGTCATTAAAGTGGGTGGGCAGGAAATCACACCCGAAATGACATGGGATGAAGGCACAGGAAAAGGGGAATGGAAATATCCGTATCCGATACCGGACGGCACAGCGGAAGTGGAGATTACGGTGGAGTTCAGAAAACGAAGGCTGACAGCAATTACGGTAACGCCGGACAGCCTGAATATATACGCCGACCATGCCGCCAATCAAAGCGCGGTGGAAGCCGGAACCGTGACGCCGCTCACGACATGGCTGGAGGGGGAATGTGAGCCGAAGGCTGCTTATGACAATAAAACAGAAGCGTCCGTGCAGGTGGCGTCATATGCCACTACCAATCAGTTTGTGCCCAAAGGCGGCGTTTACCGTTATGTCGTTTCTGCGGAGGGAAAGACGGCGGGCATTACGCTTACCGTATTGCCTGTAAACGCGGCAGTCACCGCGCCGGATAAGGTTGTACAGGTAAAAAAGAACGGCGGCTATACACAGGCGGAAGCGGCGGCATGGCTGCCCGCGCAGGCTGTCGTTACCTATACGGGGACCGGCTGCGCGACAAAGACGGAAAAGAGAGCGGTCACATGGGACACGGCGTCTATAGGCGCTGACTTTGGCGGAACCCTTGGGGTGAAAACCTTGAGTGGAACGGTGGACCTGCCGACATGGGCGACAGGACAGGCGGACGTCAATATTAGTATCGAATTTACGGACAAGATGATACTGACGGACGCCCAGATGACACTTGCCATATCCGGATGGACTTACGGTGCGCAGGAACAGCCTGTCCCGCGGGGGAGCGTCAGTGTGACAGATGCAAACCCGGCTATTACCTATCTTTACAGCGCCGATCAGGGGATAACATGGAAGGCGGCGGAGCAGCTTCCCAGAGCAGGCAGCGGACATATCGTTCCCGGTGCGTATCAGGTGAAAATGACCTATACGGGAGACGGTTACATCGGAACGAAGACAGCAGTTTTTACAGTGGAAAAATTACCGCTTACTGTAGAGAAGGGAACGCTTGAGGCGGAAACGAAAAACTATGACGGGACGCTGACGGCGGCATTAAAGGAAGGCGGAAAACCCGCACTTTCCGGCGTGTTCACAGGGGACGCCGTCTCTGTCTGCGGAACGCTCCGTGCAGAGTTTGCCGAGGCGGGACCGAAGAAGAACGTTCCGGTAACTGTCACAGGCTTTGAGCTGGCGGGCAGGGATGCGGGGTGTTACTGTCTTGGAAATGATGCCGTTACTTTGCAGGCGACCATCAACAAGGCGGACGGCACATCGCCCTCTGACGGCCAAAAGCCCGGCGGCGTGGATAAGGACAAAGATGAAGATAAAGAACAAAACGGTAATGGGGGAACTATGTCCGGCGCTCTGCCTCCGGCAGAGACAGACGCGCCCACGACAGGACGAAGTGATTCGGGACAGGGGGACGGCGCCAGCCGGAAAACCGGGGAGCAGCCGGCACAGGATACGGCAGAAAAACCGGAAGATCGTAAGGAGCAGGAAGGCTCTGCTGCAGAGACGGAAAAGCAGGACGGACAGAAGACAGCAGGACTAGAGGACGACAGTCTGTCAGATAGCGGGACAACAAAAGAATTGACTGCAATAGTTGATGGCGGAAAGCTTATTGTATCAGATGCGGATGCTTCCGCGGGTAATGTGGCGGGGATGAAGCAGACAAGCACAGCGATGATGCTGGGAGAGGGCACAGTCTTTGTCACGGTGGTTTGTAAGGAAGAAAAGTATACCGCGGGCGTGAGAGATACGGCGGCGGTAGCAAATGCGGTGCTTTTGCCGGAACATATACAGCTTGTAAACAACGGTGAAACCATAGAGATTAGAGTAGATGTAAAGGATATTTCGCAGTTGGTGCCACAGCAGGATAAGGACATCATTGAGAGCGGACTTGTCAAATATCAAGAGGAGGTTCCTGACCTTGTACTTGGCAGATATGTTGATATTTCCATGTTTATGAGGCTTGGTGAAGGAGACTGGGATGCCGTTACTTCCACAGAGGAGCCGATTGATGTAGTGATCGGGGTTCCGGAAGATATGCGGGAGGAGGGCAGAGAGTTTTACATTATCCGCGCCCACGAAGGGGAGCACACACTTATGCGGGATTTGGATGAGGAGCCGGACACGATCACAATCAGTACGGATAAGTTTTCAAGTTATGCTATTGCGTATGCGGCAGCAGGTGCGAATAACGTGCACAAATGCAGCTTATGCCATATCTGCCCGACATTCTTGGGTATCTGTTATTTTATATGGTTGGCGATAATTATTGCACTGGTGCTGGTGACATATCTCGTTATTCAACGGAAACGAAAGCAAGAAGAAAGCGAAGAACAGTAACGGTAAAACGTCCGACAGCATAAATAACGAGGACAAAATGTAAACAAAGACAAGGCACAGAGGATAAAAATTTTTTTCTGCCCTTGTCTTTTTTGCGCAGAAAGTAGGGAAAAGGGAGGCGAGATGGGTGGTGTTTTTTATGCTCCATTAGCTCAGGTGGGAGAGCCCAAGGGATAAAGAACATCCCTGACTTTTAATCGAGACGTCATGGGTTCAAGGTCTACACTTC
>CAJTZH010000092.1 GCA_910584325.1 uncultured Lachnospiraceae bacterium
TACGAGACGGAGGAACTAAAAGGGCAGGACAGGCTGTATATGGACGACCTGCCTGCATTAAAAGAAGAGGAGCAGGAGTTTATTACGGGCGAGGTCATCGCGACAAGGGAAAACCTATCGCAGATTGATTCCATGATAGATGAGAAAACATCCGGCTGGAATTTAGGACGAATCGGCAAAGTGGAACTGACGATTTTGCGGCTGGCAGTATATGAGATGTTGTTTGACGATACGATTCCCGAGAATGTGGCGATTAACGAGGCGGTGGAACTTGCCAAAAAATATGGCGGAGACGACTCATATGCGTTTGTGAACGGCGTATTGTCAAAGTTTGTAAAGAATTAATTCAGAAACGGAAAAATAAGCGTATGGCAGGAGTATATTCGGTAGGACAGGTCAATACTTATATCAAGAATATGTTTACACAGGATATTCTTTTAAACCGCCTGTCGGTAAAAGGAGAAGTTTCCAATTGTAAGTATCATGCGTCCGGTCATATTTATTTTACGCTAAAGGATGGAAGCGGAACGCTTTCCGCCGTGATGTTTGCGGGGAATCGTTCGGGACTTGCATTTCGCATGACGGACGGACAGCAGGTAGTTGTAACCGGCAGTATCAGCGTGTACGAGCGGGACGGCAAGTACCAGCTGTATGCGTCTAAGATTGTTCCCGACGGAACGGGAGATTTGTTCCTGCGCTACCAGCAGTTAAAGAACGAGCTTGAAGAGATGGGAATGTTTGCGCCTGAGTACAAGAAACCGATACCGTTATACAGTAGAAGAGTCGGTATCGTGACGGCGTCAACCGGGGCGGCGGTCAGAGATATTATGAATATTTCCGCAAGACGCAATCCGTATGTGCAGCTTATTTTATATCCCGCCATTGTACAGGGAGAATATGCCGTACCATCGATTGTCAAGGGGATTTTGACGCTTGACGCGTACGGCGTGGACGTGATTATCGCAGGCAGAGGCGGCGGCTCCATAGAAGATTTGTGGGCGTTTAACGAGGAAGCCGTAGCCAGAGCGATTTTTGAATGTAATACGCCGATTATCTCGGCAGTAGGACATGAGACGGATTATACGATAGCTGATTTTGTTTCAGATTTGCGGGCGCCGACGCCGTCAGCAGCGGCGGAGCTTGCCGTCTGCGATATCAGGGAGCTTGACAGGCGGATTTCACAGTACGGCGGCGCGCTATTTTCGGCAATGGAAAACAGGATTGCCGGCTGTCGGGAACGCCTGAAAGAATATGAACTTCATTTTAAGTATCTGAACCCGGTTAATGTACTGCGGGAGAGAAGACAAAGAATCATTGACTGTGAGGAGAAACTGCATTCTCTTATGCAGGCGGTTATCGCACAGAAGAGACATGAACTTGCCGTTTACTGCGAACGGTTAAACGGCGTGTCGCCGCTAAAGCGGATTTTAGCAGGATACGGATATATTGAGGATATGCAGGGAAACGGAATCAAAAGCATCCGTCAGGTTAAGGAGCAGGATTTGTTTCTGGTGCATCTGGTGGACGGCGTTATCGAAAGCCGTGTAGAAAAGACGGTGGAAAAAAATATAACGCCGTAACTGCTTTGTGGGAGGAGCATATGGCAAAACAGGCAGGAATTGAAGAAAATTTTGAAAAACTGGATGAGATTATTGCGGCGCTTGAGGGGGCGGATGTTACCCTGGAGCAGTCTTTCAAGATGTATAACGAGGGTATAAAACTTGTCAAAAGCTGTAACGCGCAGCTTGACAAGGTAGAAAAGCAGATGATTATTCTGGGAGAGCATGGGGAAGATGATGGAATTTGATAAGATGCTTTCGGCAAAAACTGCCGAAATAGAGGAGATTTTAGACAGATTTCTTCCAAAGCAGGAAGGTCTGCAGCAGCCGGTTATGGAGACGATGAAGTACAGCGTCAAGGCGGGAGGTAAAAGAATCCGTCCTCTTCTTATGCAGGAGACGTTCTTGATGTTTTCGGGCGAGGGAGAGATTATATGTCCATTTATGGCGGCAATGGAATTTTTGCATACCTATTCGCTTGTACACGATGATTTGCCGGCAATGGATAATGATGAATACCGCCGGGGAAGAAAAACGACGTGGAAGGTATACGGCGAAGGAATGGGAGTTCTATGTGGAGACGCTCTGTTAAACTATGCCTACGAGACTGCCGCAGGCGCTTTTTTACAGGCACAGACGAAGGAGGCGTATGAGAACATATCCCATGCGCTTAGAGTGTTTATGCACAAAGCCGGTATTTACGGGATGATTGGCGGACAGGTTGTTGATGTCCTTGGAGACGGAAAAGACATTGACAGCGATACGCTGGATTTTGTTTTTAAATTAAAGACGGGCGCACTTTTAGAGGCGTCACTGATGATTGGCGCAATTCTTGCAGGCGCGGACGAAGACGCTGTGCGGACCTTGGAAGATATCGGAAGAAATATCGGAATGGCATTTCAGATTCAGGATGATATTCTTGACGTTGTGGGAAATACCGACGAGCTGGGAAAACAGGTTCACAGCGACGAGAAAAATCATAAGACGACGTATGTGACGCTTTACGGTTTAGAGCGGGCGCGCGGGGATGTAAAGAACTATACGCAGGCGGCGATGGACGAGCTTATGTCATTGAAAGAAAAAAAAGCGCCCGGCGGTACGGAATTTTTTGAGGAAGTACTGCGGATGCTGGTATACAGAACAAAATAAAACAGGCTGGTTTATGATATGATTCTTGATGAAATAAATGAGACAGGCGACATAAAGAAGATAAATCCTGCGCAGTATGCAGAACTGGCAGGGGAAATCAGACATTTTTTAATAGAAAAAATCAGTAAGACGGGCGGGCATCTTGCCTCGAATCTTGGTGTGGTGGAACTGACCATGGCGATGCATCTGTCTTTTGATATTCCAAATGATAAAATCATATGGGATGTCGGGCATCAGTCGTATACCCATAAGATTTTGACGGGCAGGAAAGATGGCTTTGACGAGCTGCGCAAATTCGGAGGAATGAGCGGTTTTCCGAAAAGACGGGAGAGCGATACGGACGTTTTTGATACGGGACACAGCTCGACATCTATTTCAGCGGGACTTGGCTATGTCCACGCCAGAGAATTAAACGGCGAAAATTACAGCGTCGTTTCGGTTATCGGCGACGGCGCGCTGACTGGCGGAATGGCATTGGAGGCAATTAATAACGCGTCCAATCTCAAATCGAATTTTATTATTGTTTTGAATGATAATAATATGTCCATTTCAAGAAATGTAGGCGCGATTTCCAATATGCTTAACGAAATCCGTACCGATGAAAAGTATGTGGATATGAAGGAAAATGTCAAAGATAAGCTGTCGCAGATTCCGCAGTTTGGCGACAAGATGGTTTCCAAAATTAAAAAGACGAAAAGTAATATCAAACATTTTTTTATTCCGGGCATGAATTATGAGGATATGGGCATTACCTATCTTGGACCGATTGACGGACATGATATCGACAGGCTTTTAAAGGCGTTTAAGACAGCGAAGAGAGTCAAGCACGGCGTCATTTTGCATGTGGTGACCAAGAAAGGAAAAGGATATAAATACGCGGAAAAAAATCCGGGAAATTATCACGGAGTCAATCCGTTTAACGTAAAGACAGGAAAAGATTTGCAGAAATCAGCGGAAAAAACGTTTACCGGCGTATTTTCCGATACCATGTTAAACCTTTCGGATAAAGATGACAAAATCGTGGCGATTTCCGCGGCAATGCCGGATGGAACGGGACTTTCGGAGTTTGCGAAAACATACCCTTCGCGATTTTTCGATGTGGGCATTGCGGAGGAACATGCTGTAACGTTTGCGGCCGGACTTGCGGCGGGAGGATTAAAGCCGGTTGTGGCAATTTATTCCTCGTTTTTGCAGCGTGCGTACGACCAGATTCTTCATGATGTCTGTATCCAGAAACTCCCGGTTATTTTTGCGATAGACCGGGCGGGACTTGTCGGAAGCGACGGGGAGACGCATCAGGGAATTTTTGATTTGTCTTATTTAAGCTGTATTCCCAATATGACGGTGATGGCGCCAAAAAACGGAGCGGAACTTACACAGATGCTTACGCAGGCACTTTCCTACGGCTGTCCTGTGGCACTGCGGTATCCGCGTGGGACATCCGTGTTGTGTCAGGGAGAAAAGTGTGAGCCTATCGTTTATGGCAGGGGTGAAATTCTACGAAGAAAAACGAAAACGGCGATTCTGGCAGTAGGAAATATGGTGGAGACGGCGCTTTATATCAGTGATTTGCTGGGAAAAGAGGGTATCGGAATTACCGTTGCCAATATGCGGTTCGTAAAACCGATTGACGAGCGTCTGATTGACGAATTGACAGAAGAGCATGAGCTTATCATTACGATGGAAGAAAATGTGCGCACGGGCGGTTTTGGCGACGCGGTGCTGCGGTACATAAACGATTCACACCCTGACAGAAGGGTGATAAATTTTGCGCTTCCCGACGATTATGTGGAGCATGGGAGCGTAGCGATTCTCCGTAAAGAAACAGGAATCGACAGGGAGATTATAACAGAACGGATAAGAAAAGAAGTGTGTGGTCAATGAAAGAACGATTGGATGTTTTATTGGTAAACGGCGGATTTGCTCCTTCCAGAGAGAAGGCGAAAGCGATTATCATGTCGGGGTGCGTTTATGTGAACGGGCAGAAAGAGGACAAAGCAGGAAGTACCTTTGACGAAAAGGTGGAGATAGAAGTGCGGGGCGCAGCGCTGAAATATGTGAGCAGGGGCGGGCTGAAACTGGAAAAAGCAATGGATAATTTTGATATTACGCTGCAGGACAAGGTGTGTATGGATGTCGGCGCCTCGACCGGAGGGTTTACGGACTGTATGCTGCAAAACGGCGCGGCGAAGGTTTATTCCATTGATGTAGGGCATGGGCAGCTTGCCTGGAAACTGCGGCAGGACAAACGTGTTGTCTGTATGGAGAAAACGAATATCCGCTATGTCGTGCCGGAGGATCTTGAGGAAAAAGCAGCGTTTGCCAGTATTGACGTTTCGTTTATTTCGCTGACGAAAGTACTGCCTGCGGTGAAGGAGCTTCTGACACAGGACGGGCAGATTTGCTGTCTTATTAAGCCGCAGTTTGAGGCAGGCAGGGAACAGGTCGGAAAAAAAGGCGTTGTGCGCGATAAGAAGGTACATGAGGAAGTCATTGAAACCGTCTGTAGTTTCGCGTCGTCAATCGGACTGGAACTTCTGAATCTGGAATTTTCACCGATTAAGGGACCGGAAGGCAATATTGAGTATCTGCTTCATTTACAGAACCGGGCGGACGGAGGGATAAAGTCTTCCATGCCGTTTATTATTCATGAAATTGTTGAAAAAGCACATGAAGTATTGTAAAATAACGATATATAATGACTTATAAGAGGTAGTGGTATGCATAAGTTTTATGTTGTGACAAACAAAGTAAAAGACCCGGATTTTTCCTTTACATACGAGATTGTCAATTATCTGAAAGGCATGGGTATGGAATGTCTCTGTCAGGACAGGAATGAAGATTTGAAGTATACGAGGTTTCGGTATACGAACGCGGATAAGATTCCAAAAGACGTGGACTGTATTATTGTACTCGGAGGCGACGGCACGTTAATACAGGCGTCTAGGGATTTAAACAAAAAGAAAATACCGATGCTCGGCGTCAATATCGGTACGCTGGGATTCTTAACGGACGTCGATAAGGAAAATATTTATGACGCCCTGTCTTCCATTATCAAAAAAGATTATGAGATAGACAGCAGGATGATGCTCCACGGCAGCGTATTCCGAAACGGCGAGATGATTTATGACAATACGGCGCTCAACGATATTGTAATTAACCGCTGCGGTACGTTAAAGGTTATTGATTTTGAAGTCTATGTAAACGGAGAATATCTGAATGCATATTCGGCGGACGGCGTTATTATCGCGACGGCGACCGGTTCGACGGCGTACAGTCTGTCGGCAGGCGGTCCGATTGTCCAGCCGAATGCGGAGATTATGATGATTACGCCAATTTGTCCGCACACGCTTAATAAGAGAAGCATTATTTTAAGCAGCGACGATACGATTGAGATTGTGATGAGCGACAATAAAGGACTGAAAGAGGAGCGTGTTGCTTCTTTTGATGGAGAGTTGTTCTGCAAGATGGTCACGGGAGACAGGATTATTATACAGAAAGCAGATACGAAAGCGGATTTTATAAAGACAAGCAAATTAAGCTTTTTGCAGCTTATCAGTAAAAAGATGTACAGTTAATCAGGATTTGGGGAATGAAAAAGAGTTTAAGACATAGTAAGATTATTGAATTGGTGGAAAAATATAATATTGAGACACAGGACGAGCTGGTGACCCGTCTCAATAATATGGGATATGATGTAACGCAGTCCACGGTTTCAAGAGATATCAGGGACTTAAATCTTACAAAAATCAGCGGCACGGGCGGAAAACAGAAATATACGTATTCCGGTACGAATCAGGAGGGACTGAATGAAAAATATACCCGTGTTCTGCGGGATGGTTTTGTCAGTATGGATACGGCACCGGGACTTTTAGTCATTAAGACGGTTTCGGGGATGGCGATGGCAGTTGCGGCGGCAGTCGACGCAATGAGGCTTGACGGAATTATCGGTTCCATAGCGGGCGACGATACGATTATGTGTGCCGTGAAAACGTCCGATGATGCAAGAAATGTGATGAGTGCTATTAATAAAGTGGTAAGGAGATAACAGGCAGTCTATGCTGGTAAATTTACATGTTAAGAATCTCGCTTTGATAGAGGAAGCAGATATTAATTTTGAGGACGGATTCAATATATTGACAGGAGAGACAGGAGCCGGTAAATCGATTCTTATCGGCTCTATTAACGTTGCGCTGGGCGGCAGGGTAAACGGCGACTTTATCAGAAAAGGCGCGGAATACGGTTTGTGCGAACTGACGTTTCGTATAGCGTCGGAAAAGAAGATTGCGGTATTAAAGAAACTGGATGTGGTGGACCTTGAGGAAAATACCGTCCTTATTTCAAGGAAAATTCTTCCGAACAGAACGGTTCTCAAAGTGAACGGCGAGACGAAAACCATCAGCGAGGTCAGGGAAATCGCCGCCGTTTTAATTGACATACACGGACAGCATGAGCATCAGTCACTGATGAACAAAAGCAATTATGTAGAGATTCTCGACCGGTATTCGGGCGGAGCCTGTCAACATGTGAAAGAACGGTTAAAAGAGCGCTATAACGTATATTCCGATATAAAAAACAGACTTTCGGAATACGATATGGACGCGGAACAGTTAAACCGCGAGATTTCTTATCTGGAATTTGAAACAAAAGAGATAGAAGACGCTGCTTTAACGGCGGGAGAAGATGAAGAGCTGGAGGCGGCGTTCAAAAAATATAATAATTCCAAGAAAATTATGGAAAATATCGGCGAGGCTTACCGGCTGCTTGCGGAGGACGGGGAAAGCGTTTCTTCCCGAATCAGCAGGGCTTATAAAAATATTTTTGCCGTTACGGAATATGACAAATCGTTAGAAGGGATTTTTGACCAGATACGCGATATTGAAGATTTGGTCAATGGACTGAACTCGGATTTGAGCGAATACATATCGGATATGGAATATGACGAGGAAGAATACAGCACCGTCAGCGAACGGTTGAGTTTATTGAATCGTTTGAAACAAAAATACGGTAATACCATTGACGATATTATGGTATACTATGAACAGCAGGTTAAAAAGCTGACTGCCTTCAAAAATTATGACGAAAATAAAACGAAACTTTTCAAAGAGCTTGAGACGGCAGAAGGCCAGGCGCTTGCATTGTGCCGCGAATTATCCGAAATTAGGAAAGCGGCCGCGAAAACGCTGTCGGCGGATATTATTACGGCGCTGCGGGAACTGAATTTTCTTGACGTGCGTTTTGAAATCAGTTTTTCTGAGACAAATCAGTTTCATGCGGACGGATTCGACGAGATTGATTTTGTTATCAGTACGAACCCGGGAGAGGATGTAAGACCGCTCTCAAAAGTTGCTTCCGGCGGCGAATTGTCACGTATCATGCTTGCTATTAAAGCGGTACTTGCGGATAAGGACGATATGGAGTCTTTAATTTTTGATGAAATTGATACCGGCATCAGCGGCAGGACGGCGCAGATGGTTTCCGTGAAAATGAATGAAATCAGCCGGATTCATCAGGTTATCTGCATCACGCATTTACCGCAGATTGCATCGATGGCGGACGAACATTTTCTCATCGAAAAAAATGTAAATAATGGAAGCACAGTAACAACTATCCGCCATTTAAGCGGCGATGAAAGTGTAATGGAGATTGCAAGGCTTCTCGGCGGTGTTTCCATTACCGAAACTGTTTTAAAAAATGCCAAAGAAATGAAAGATTTGGCACTTTGTTCAAAAAATACTAAAATGATATAACCGGAAATACGCATACTATTTTCAGTGGATTTTGAAGAAGGAGGAAATAGTATGAGCGCGTATGCCAAATATAAACTATTCCTGTATGTCTTGCTGACTGCAGGAATAATTAGTTTGTTCGGATTTACATTTTATGTCTTTTCATCTAGAGTTCCGGATAAAATTGTTTTAAAAGAAAGTAATGAAAGCGTAATCGATTTAAAACTTCCGTTTACGGGAGAAATCAATTCCAAAAGTGTAAACGGAGATTACGTCTCTTCCGTTAATTTTAATTATCCGGTATCGATAGCAACCGGGGAACCGGCTTCTTATGATATAAGTCTTAAATTATTCGGATTGATTCATTATAAGGATATCACTCTGAATGTCGTGGAGCAAAGATATCTCTATGCCGGAGGACTGCCTGTGGGGGTTTACTTAAAGTCGGACGGGGTACTTGTCATTGATAACGCAAGATTTACCACGCTGGACGGAAAAAATGTCAGTCCCTGTGAAAATATTATAAAGAAAGGAGATTATATCTGTTCGGTAAACAAAATTCCTGTCAATACAAAAATAGAGTTGATTGAACGGGTCACAAACTGCGCGGGTCAGGATTTAGTAATCGGCATTAAGAGGGGAAATTCTACGTTTGACGTGAAAGTAACGCCGCTTAAGGATACGCTTGGCGATTATAAAATCGGTGTCTGGATTCGTGACGATACCCAGGGCATCGGCACGCTCACTTTTATTGACGAGGACGGTAATTTCGGTGCGTTAGGCCACGGCATCAGCGATATTGATACGGGCGAAATTTTTAATGTTCATGACGGCATTCTTTACCGGGCGTCGATTTTAACGATTGTCAGGGGGCAGGCGGGAACTCCCGGAGAATATGTGGGAACGATTGATTACAGTTCCAAGAACCAGCTTGGTTTTATCAATAAGAACAGCAGCTGTGGCGTATTTGGCGTTGTGAACAATAACACCGGGCTTGTCAATCAATTAAAAAAATATGAAATCGGATACAAGTTTGATATGAAAGAAGGGAAGGCTTATATCATATCCGGTACGGATGAAAACGTGAAACTCTATGAGATTCGCATAGACGCACTCGATTATAATACAGGTAATATCAATAAGGGAAT
>CAJTZH010000093.1 GCA_910584325.1 uncultured Lachnospiraceae bacterium
CGGTTCCCGCCGGTCCCGTTGTCTCGGTTACACGGACGGTTGTTCTCACGGTTCCCTCCGTTATGATTGTCGCGGTTATATGGACGGTTGTTATCACGGTTCCCTCCGTTCCCGTTGTCGCGGTTAAACGGACGGTTATTATCACGGTTCCCTCCGTTCCCGTTGTCGCGGTTAAACGGACGGTTATTATTCCGGTTCCCTCCGCTCCCATTGTCGCGGTTAAACGAACGGTTATTGTCTCTGTAACCGTTATTATCACGGTTTTGATTTGTATTTCTTCTGTCGTTACTGTTCTGCGGATTGTATACAGAAGAAACAGGTTTTCTTCCTTCATCCTTCTTTACAATCTGTGAAATTACCCTTTTCTGCGGTTTCTTTTCCGGTTGCTGCTGTTGCTGCGGCTTTGGTTCCGGTTTTCTGTAAATACTGTCCAGAACGGCAATCTCCGGCTCGTCGATTGTGCTCATATGGTTTTTCACATCGATGCCTTTATTTTTCAGTACATCAACGATTTCCTTGCTTTCTTTATCTATTAATTTCGCATATTCATGAACTCTCATTTTCGCCATACTCTCATCTCTCCTTATTGATTCAAACTATCCAGTTTACTCATAACCGATTTTGCAAATCCTTCGTCATTGACAGCAAGCGAAGCGCGAAACTCCTTGCCGATATAATGACCAAGCGTTTCCTTATCCGCCATGAAGTAAATCGGAACCTCATAGTATCCGCACATATCAGAAAACATCTTCTTTGTGTTGCCGGACGCGTCTTCTGCCACAATGACAAGAAACGCTTTGCCTGATTTGACTGATTTTTCCGTAGAAAACTCGCCGCTGGCAATCTTACCCGCCTTCTGCGCCAGACTCAAAAGGGATAAAACTTTATTTTGATTCATTCTTTAAAAACTCCTCTTTCAAACTTTCATATACGGACGGCTCTACACTTGTTTTCAAAGCGCGCTCCAGTCCTTTTGTTTTCATCACCTTTGCGAAACACTTCTCGTCGGAACAGATATAGGCCCCTCTTCCGTTCTTTTTTCCCGTAACGTCCAGAAAAATATTTCCTTCTTTATCACGGATAATGCGGCAAAGTTCCCGTTTGTCTTTCATTTGTCCGCATCCGATGCACTGTCTTAAAGGCTGTTTTCTAACTGCTGTGCTCAAATTCATCACCTGCTTAACTCTATTTTTTATTCCGTGATATCTTCGAATACTTCATCATTATCGGAGGATTCGGATTCGATACTGCGTAGCTGCGACTCACTCTTAATGTCTATTTTATATCCGGTCAGTCTCGCGGCAAGTCTTGCGTTCTGACCTTCTTTGCCGATTGCCAGTGACAACTGGAAATCAGGAACGACAACTTCCGCCGTCTTATCGTCATAAACCGTGACGGAAACCACTTTGGCAGGACTTAGCGAATTTTCAATCAGTACTGCCGGGTCTTCGCTCCAATTGATAATATCAATTTTTTCGCCGCGAAGTTCCTGCACAATAGAATTTACTCTTGAACCGTTGATACCAACACAGGCGCCGACCGGGTCTACGTTTTTATCGTATGACCAGACAGCGATTTTCGTTCTGGAACCTGCTTCTCTCGAGATACTCTTAATCTCCACCACGCCGGAGCGTACTTCCGCAACTTCCGATTCAAAAAGCCTCTTCACCAAATCCGGATGTGTTCTTGAAACAATCACCTTCGGTCCGCGGCTCTCGTTCCTGACTTCCACAATATAGAGTTTAATTCTCTCCGTCGGTTTAAAATGCTCGCTCTTTACCTGTTCTTTCTCCGTCAGAACCGCGTCCACTTTACCGAGATTAATATAAATGTTTCTGTCGTCCACTTTCTGGACAATTCCTGTAACCAAGTCATGTTCTTTCTCATAAAAGGCATTGAATAATAAATTCTTTTCTTCCTCACGGATTTTCTGCTGAATCACACTCTTTGCCGTAGACGTCGCAATTCTGCTGAACTCTGTAGATTTTATCGGCAAATATACCAAATCGCCTAAATCATATTTCGCATTTATCATCCTCGCATTGGCAAGACTGATTTGTGTCAGTTCATCCTCCACTTCCGAAACAACCGTCTTTTCGGCTTCCACAGAAAAATCACCCGTTGTTTCATTTACGGATACACGAACGTTGTCCGCCTTCCCGAAATGTTTCTGACATGCCGTCATCAGAGAATTTTCAATCGCCGCAATCACTACCGCTTTCTTAATTCCCTTCTCTTCCTCCAGTACATCAAGTGCCTCCATCAATTCTCTGTTCATTTTCCTCTATCCTCCATTTTTAAAAATCAAACGCTAATCTTATTAATGCAATCTCACTTCTCAAAAAGATTTTTTCACCGCAGTCTTTTGTTTCAATCACTATAGTTTCTTTATCAAATAACTTCAAAATACCCGTAAATTCTTTCTGCCGTTCCACAGGCTTATAAAGTCTTACTTCCACTTCGCTTCCGATACTTCTTAAAAAATCCTTTTCTTTCTTAAGCGGTCTGCCAAGCCCCGGCGAACTGACTTCCAGAATATAGGATTCTTCAATATAATCTTCCCTATCCAGAATGTCGCTCATCGCCCTGCTGACAAGCTCGCAGTCGTCAATCGTGATTCCGCCCTCTTTGTCTACATAAAGCCGCAGATACCAGTTTGAACCTTCTTTTACAAACTCCACATCGACCAGTTCAAACGCATTCTGTTCGATAATCGGCATAATCAGCTTCTCTGTCTTCGCCTCATAAATTTCTCTTTTTGCCATGTAACACCTCCGTATTATTTTTGCGTGCAGTTTCCGGCCAATTAACAATGAAAAAACTTCAGTTTAAAACTGAAGTTCTTTAGGGTTGGGCTATTTAAAAAAATAGTGAGCAGCTCGTACGAGAATCGAACTCGTGTTTCCGCCTTGAGAGGGCGGCGTCTTAACCGCTTGACCAACGAGCCATACTTGGCACTTTGCTATCATACACTATCTGACAACAAAATGCAAGTGTTTTTTGTAAAAATTTTTAGAAAAGTTTAAATTTATCGACACCTTCCTTCAAAATCTCCACCGTATCCATGTTAAGATTAGAGGCTTCCATAATCTGACTGACCTGTGCGACAAGCTCCGTTGTGGTATCGGCAACCTGTGATACGCCCTTCGCGCTGTCTGAAACGGCAACGGAAATATCATTCACGGACGTGCTGATAGACTGCGTCAGATTATTCAGGTTGTTGGTTGACAGCTCAAATTCCGTCATCAATTCGTCAACCTTCACCGCGTCGTCGTAATACTGTTCCCCGACTTTCTCCATCGTATCGTAGTCGGCAATTACATTTTCGTTTACAAAATCCAGCAGTTTTGTCGCGTTGGCAGCAAGGTCATTGACATTTCCCACCACATTGACGCTGATTTTCTGGATATTATTCGCCGTATCACGGCTGGAATCCGCAAGCAGTCTGATTTCGTCCGCAACAACCGCAAATCCTTTGCCTGCCTCTCCGGCTCTTGCCGCTTCAATTGAAGCATTCAACGCGAGCAGGTTTGTCTGACTGGATATTCCTAAAATTTCTTCGGTCAGCTTCCCGATTTCTGAAACCTGTTTCGCGTTTTCCACGGATGTAGAAACTGCCGTATCAATTTCGCCAAGCATCTCTCGCGCGATATTCATCGATTCCATCGCCTGCTGTTTTAAGTGTTCCGCCCGCTTCTTAATCTCTTTTACATATTCGGTACCGTCTGTCGCATTGTCCGCAATACCGGAAACAAGGTTCTTGATTTCATCCATGTTACCGTTCACCGTCTCTACCGTGGCGGAAATCTCCTGCATGCTTGCGGAGAGTTCCTCCATCGTTGCCGACGTATCGTTCGCGCCTTCATTTGCCTTACTGACATTACCCGAAATCCCCAGACTCGAATCGGAAATACTCACGGAAGAATGCGCAATCTGTCCGATAATCCCCTGTAAAATAACTAAGAAGCGGTTAATACCGTTTGCCAGAACCGCCACTTCATCCTTACTCTGGACTCTTATCCTTGCAGTGAGGTCGCCGTCGTGGTTCTCAATTCCCTCCGTAATGGCATTTAACTCCTTAACGGAATCTTTAATCGGTTTTACAAACTTCCGGCTTAATATAAACGATACGATAAAAGAAAGTCCCATCAGAAGCACGCTCAGCAAAATCGTTCCCTGCGCCCTTCTGACATACCGTTCTCTCTCGGCTGCCGCATACGCAAGCTCTGACTTCGTAATTTCATCGAGCTCTGCAATATTTTTATTAATGTTCTGGGAACATACCTGCATTCCCTCAAGAATCATACTTCTTGCAATGTCCTTCTTATCGCTTCTGCTGTACTCGATACACTTGTCATACTGTGACATATACTTGTCATAGTTCGTCTTCAATTCCGAAATCAGCGCCATCTTTTCGCTAAAACCGGCATTTCTTTCTTCGTAACGGACAATTGCCTCCTCTACTTTTGCCGCGCTCGCGCCGATAATTCCCTCATACAGATTATATGTACTCTCCGTATTCCCGTTGATATGGATAAATATATTGCCTTTGATATCAGAAAAATTCTTGGATATCGCAGAAACATCCTGCACATTTTCCATCTGCATATTCATTATTTCTTCCGAATTACCCTTCATCTCCTGAATCATCATGCCCAGCAGCCCGATTGTCGTTCCGCCGATGACCGCCATAATCAGAATCAATGTTAATATTTTTGATGACATCTTCTTCATAATCCGCCGCACCTGCTTTCCGTATAATTATATCTTTCATTATACAATTTTTCTGCCTGAAAATCTACAACAATTCTTCTTGCATTTCAGTATATTTTATTTTTTAAATTACGTCAAATAACGATAACTGGTTCGAATCCGGAAGATTTCCTAAAATTCCCAACCTGTCCAGCAGCTCTGTCTGCGTCTGCGTCGCCTTGGTTCTGTTTTTAAAATCGTCCTTGGATAAAAACTCCCCGTTCTTTGCCGCCGCTTCTATCGCCACCGCCGCATTTTCTCCCAGTCCGTCAATCGCGTTAAACGAAGGCATCAGTTTCCCGTCAATAATCTGAAAATGCATCGCTTTGGCGCAAAACAAATCAATTGGCATAAACTCAAACCCTCTGGCATACATTTCCTGCACAATCTTCATGTCGCGAAGCATACCCTCTTCTTTATTGGAAAGCTCGTTCGCCGCCTCTTTTTTCTTTAAATCCTCAAGAAAGAACTCAAGCTTTTCTCTGCCCATGCACATGACCTCGTAAGAAAACGCCTTGGTACGGATACTGAAAAATGAAGCGTAGTACGCGAGCGGATAAAACACCTTGCAATAGGCGATACGCCACGCCATCATCACGTACGCCGCCGCGTGCGCTTTCGGGAACATATATTTGATTTTTTTGCACGACCAGATATACCAGTCGGGAACGCCCGCCGCCGTCATCGCTTCCTCCCATTCCGGTTTCAGCCCCTTTCCTTTACGGACGCTCTCCATAATTGTAAACGACAGCTCGCTGTCCATGCCCATACCGATCAGATAAATCATAATATCGTCACGGGTACAGATTGCCGTGGAAATCGTCGCTTTTCCCTCCTGAATTAACGTCTGGGCATTTCCGAGCCACACGTCCGTGCCGTGGGAAAGTCCCGCGATTCTGACCAAATCCGAAAAATGCTGCGGCTTTGTGTCAAGTAACATCTGCATCGCAAATTCCGTGCCAAACTCCGGGATTCCAAGCGCCCCAAGCTGACAGCCCCCGATATCCTCAGGACGTATGCCAAGCGCCGACGTATCTTTAAAAAGCGACATCACCTCGGGACTGTCCAGCGGAATCTTTGTCGGGTCAAGCCCCGTCAAATCCTGTAACATACGAATCATCGTAGGGTCATCGTGCCCGAGTATGTCCAGTTTCAACAGATTATGGTCAATACTGTGGTAATCAAAATGCGTCGTGATAATATGCGTCTCCATATCGTTTGCCGGATGCTGTACCGGCGTAAATGTGTTGATATCCAGTCCGTGCGGCAAAACGACGATGCCTCCCGGGTGCTGTCCCGTCGTCCTCTTAATTCCGGTACAGCCTTCGGCGATTCTCGCAATCTCCGCGGGACGTTTATGGATATCCCGTTCCTCATAATATTTCGCCACATAGCCAAATGCAGTCTTATCCGCCACCGTACCGATGGTCCCCGCTTTAAACGTATGACCTTTGCCGAAAATCACTTCCGTATAATCATGCGCCTTACTCTGGTATTCGCCGGAGAAATTCAAATCAATATCCGGCTCCTTATTGCCTTTGAATCCGAGGAACGTCTCAAACGGAATATCAAATCCCTGCTTTGTCAGTTTTGCGCCGCAGACCGGACAGAGTTTATCCGGCATGTCGCAGCCCGCGCCTCCCGCGAACGCTTTGACCTCGGGAGAATCAAAATCCGAATAATGACAGTCTGCGCAAAGATAGTGGGGACTTAACGGATTCACTTCCGTAATGCCTGCCATCGTTGCGGCAAGCGAAGAACCTACCGAACCACGGGAACCTACGAGATATCCGTCCTCATTGGACTTCCACACCAGTTTCTGGGCGATAATATACATCACGGAATATCCGTTTGAAATAATGGAATTTAACTCCCGTTCCAGTCTGGCAACCACAATCTCCGGCAGATTTTCACCGTACATCTCTTTCGCCTTTTTATAGCAGATGTCTCGCAGGTCGTTATCCGAATTTTCGATGACAGGCGGACACTTGTCCCAGCTGACCGGGTCAATCGGTTCGCACATATCGGCAATCAGATTCGTATTCGTGATAACGACTTCCTCCGCCTTTTCACTGCCAAGATACTGAAATTCCGCAAGCATCTCCTCCGTCGTTCTGAAAAATAGCGGCGCCTGATTATCCGCATGGTCAAATTTCCTTGCCGCCATGATAATCTTTCTGTAAATCTCGTCCTCGGGATTTAAGAAATGCACGTCGCAGGTGGCGACCACCGGTTTGTGAAATTTCTCACCGAGCGCCACAATTTTTTTGTTAATCTCCTGCAAATCCTCCACCGAAGAAACCGGCGCTTTCTCGCTCTCTATCATAAACATATTATTGCCGTTTGGCTGGATTTCCAGATAATCGTAAAAATTCACAAGCCTTGCGATATCCGCCTCTGAATGACCGTTTAACACCGCCTGGTATAATTCTCCCGCCTCGCAGGCAGAGCCGATAATCAGCCCCTCCCTATGCGCAAGGAAATCGCTCTTGGGAATCCGCGGTCTCCTGCTGTAATAAAGCAGGTGGGAATCGGAAATAAGACGGTACAGATTCACTCTTCCCACCTCACTTGTGGCAATGATAATCGCGTGGTGGGACGGCATCTTCTTAATCATCTCCGGATTCATCTCGTTGATGGTGTTGACTTCCTTCAACTGCCCGATTCCCCGTTCCTTTAACATTTTGATAAGCTTCACGAAAATTTCCGCCGTACAGCCTGCGTCGTCCACCGCCCTGTGGTGGCTCTCCAGCCTGACATTTAACGCCTTGGCAACGGAATCCAGCGTATATTTACTTAAATTCGGAATCAGCGCGCGGGAAAGCGGAACCGTATCGACAATCGTATTCGACACGCATCTTCCAAGCTTCGCCGCTTTGTTTTTTATAAAGCTCGTATCAAATTCCGCGTTGTGCGCAACCAGCACACAGTCACCCGCAAACGCGAGAAATTCCGGCAGAACCTCCTCAACCGGACGCTCGTTTAAAACCATGTTATCATTAATGCCTGTCAGCTGCTCAATACGAAACGGTATCGGAATCTGCGGATTGATAAATGTAGAATAGTAATCAACAATCTCGCCGTTTACCACCTTGACGGCGCCGATTTCTATTATCCTGTCCGATTCCGCGCTAAACCCTGTAGTCTCGATATCAAACACGACAAACTCGGAATCTAATGTCTGCTCTTTCGCGTCTGCCACGATATCCTTCAAATCATCGACAAGATAGGCTTCCACACCGTAAATCATCTTAAAATCGAGTGTTTCTCCCCTCTTTTTATAACCGTCGCGGATTTTTTGCAGCGCGTGCAGCGCCTCCGTGAACCCCTGCACAACGCCGTGGTCGGTAATCGCAAGCGCCTTATGACCGAATTTAATCGCCTGCTGAATCAAATCTCCTGCCTCGGAAACGCCGTCCATCTCGCTCATTTTCGTATGACAGTGCAGCTCCACTCTCTTTTTTATGCTGGTGTCGTTTCGCTCCACGCGCATATCGGATGATTTTTTAATGCCCACAATCGAAGAAATATTTAACTGATGGTCAAACCGGTCGTGAACCACCATCCCCTTGACTTTCAAAAACGCGCCTTCTTTGATATGCTCGAGAACACCGCCGACTGCCTCGTTTTTCAAAAACATTTTCACGCCCATTGTATCGGTGAAATCTGTAATATCAAACATCAGAATGGTTTTTTCCCCCCGAATTTCACGTTTATCAAGACTCCTTACCTGCCCGGCAATTACAACCTCGCCGATTTCCGTCTGAATCGTCTCGATTTTCGTTATCTCGTCGTCAAAATCCCTGCCGTAAATTACATCCGGATTATTACTCTTCTTCGGCTCCCTGCGGAACTCCCTCTTTAACTCCGGCTTTTTATATTCCTGTTTCTTTTCGGGTTCTTTTTGCGCCTGCAGACCGGACTGTTCCTGCGCTGCTTCCTTTTGCTCTTTTTTCTCGGCATTATAAACCCTGCGGCTGATATTCTTCAATTCATTGGCAAATTTCTGTTTATTTTCATTTACATGGGAAAATTGAAATTCTTCGCTAAACTCATATTCGATATACAATTCAAATCCGAACCGGTACAGAAAGATTCTCTCGATTTCTTCTTTTACCTTCTGCGCGTAGGCATCGGAAATAATTGACTCCGCCAGGCGAATGGTCAGATGCGTCTCGTTTGCAAATTCATACTGCGCGTTTTTCAACATGCTGAATACAATAACATCCCTGTCTTTGTATTCCAAAAGCAGGCTGTCATAGTAAATGTCCCACAATTTTATTACGTCGTACTGTCTGGAAAGGTTGTATTTTTCCACCAGCCTGACTTTCGTATCCGTTCCGGCAAAAATCTGCTTTTCTATCGCCGATTCTATTTTCAAAATACTCTCTTTTAAAATCAATCTGCCGCTCTGTATATGAAACCTGTAAATATCATTAGCTGACGTTTTCGTAATCTTCGTAACGAAAACGTCAGCTAACAGTTCCTGCAGTTCCTGTGACAATTTTAATCCGCCAAACACATCAAAAAATTTCTGTGCCATTTTCTCTCACCTATTTCCAGTTATCCAGTTCTTCCTTCAAGGCGCC
>CAJTZH010000094.1 GCA_910584325.1 uncultured Lachnospiraceae bacterium
TTGCTTCCCGCGCCGTTTCATTCTGCGCTGTCAGCGTCGCCGTCACAATGCCTTCCTTCATGGAAACCATCATATTAATCTTACCAAGGCTTTCCGGGTTTAACATCAGCTCCATGGTTGTAACTTCCTGATTCAGTGTAATCTTTGCCGCTTCAACAATCTGCTCGATAATCTGTACCGGATTAACTCTCTCATCAAACCGCATTTCAAATACTTCACCTACTGCATCGGCAAAATTATTGATTACAGGATTCACTGCCGGTTCCGGAGTATCGTGTTTTACAAAATCTCCTTGACTGTTTTGCGATGTCTGCTTTTCCTGCGGTGCCTTTTCCTCTTTCAGGACAACTTCTTTTTCCTCGGATAAAATCAAATCTGTCTCTTTTTCCTTTACCTGTCTGTCATCGTTGTTCTCACTGCGTTCCATTTCGGCATGGGGTTTTGTGTTTGTTGTTTCTGCCGTTTGTTCCGTCGTTTCAACGATAACTTCCACCGGAATATCGGATGGTTGTTCTTCGATTACACCAAAATCCGCTTCTGCGTCCTTTAAAAGTTCTGTCAGCTCGTTAGCAGGAATATCCAGTTCTTCCGAGAGCTTTGTTATTGTTTCCTGAATAAAATCAGAAACATCAGAAAGCTGTCCGCTGATTTCAGGCGATACCAAAAGCTCAACGGCATTTTCCATGCCTGTCAGCTCTACGACAAAGTCGGTAAGATTCCCTTCGTCAAGCAAATCCATCATTGTCATTCCCAGTACTTCCAACGCCCTTTCGATATCCTCATCCGTAACGTCAAATTCTTCTTTGATTTTGTCTCGGATTTCATCGGTAACTTCCTTTACCTTGTCGGAAATCTCAGTTCCTTGTTCTGTCGTTTTATCGCTTTTACTACTGCTGACAGCCGTCGTTTCCGTTTTACTCTCGGAAACGTCTTTGACACGGTTCTCTGTCCGTCCTTCGCCCGCCGTATTCATCAGTGTCTTTGTGCTCTGAATACTCTGACCCACAGAATGGTTCTTTGCCGAATCGGCCCCCGCAGACATCGTCTGCTGTGACATGATGACGCCAAAATCCATGCCAGGATTTTTTGTTCCGTTATCTTTCGGCGCAGGGGTCGGCCTCAAAGGATTAACATTATTACTGATTCCTGAACTTACCATATGCTCCTCCTTTCTTTTATAATATTTATATGCAGCCGGCATTTATTCCGGATACATAACATGAGTAAGTTTTGCCGCAAATACAGGATCCATCGCCGCAAGAATATTTGCTCTCTGGGTTGCGCTCAGATTTAATAAAATCTGTGTTACAAGGTCTAAATCACCTGTCATTTCCGACAAAATCGCCGCTGCCGCGTCTGCTTCCATCTTAGAATAGGTCGATGCCCACTCCTTGACCTTTTTTGAATAATCCAGTCTCTCCAGAACTTTCGCATAGATGTCCGCGGCATTTTCCGGATTAATCAACTCATACCAACTCTTATATTCTTCTATATCGGGTGCATTATCGGTAAAAACAACCTCCTCATCAAACTTTTTTTTCAAAGCCTCATAGGTAAGCTGATTATCTTCAAAAACCTTTAAACGCGCAATCTCATTTTGCAGGTCGGCAATCAATTCCGCATTTGCGACAAGCTGCTCATCTTTTAGCGCCGCATCTGCCTCCAGCTCCTTAATGCGCTCTATCGCATCGTACAGTGTCTTATACCGGTATCCTGTCTCTGCCGCAACATCGTCATCACTGACTGTCGGTAAAATCTTATTCAGAACCGGAATATCTTTAATCAGCGGACGCATAACATTGTTACCGAATCCGCCCACATCCATCTTAATCAGCAGGGCAAATACAAGGAGCCATATGATTACAATGATAATGGCAATAACGGCACCAATCAGACCGCCGCCTCTTCTTTCACCATCTTCATCAAAATCGTCTGTTACATTATTTCTGTCTTTCCTTGGCACTACTGCACACCTGCCTTTCCTTTATTGTTATAAGTAAAGCTGACAAGCTGGTCTATCTCCTTCTTCTCCGCTTCATTCTCCTCATGAATAAATTCCTCAAAAGCATTTTCTTTGAGTTTCTCATGGATTTTTCTGTCTTTCATTGCCTCATTTAACTGGAAACGCGCTACTTCAAGCATCTTCTTGGCATAATCCACGGCTTTTTTCTGCTCGGCAATCTGTCCTTTTATATACTCGACCATGTCTTTTGCTTCTTTTAATTCCATCAGGTCAAGCACTCCTATGGAACGGTTCCTGTATACCTCCTGCGCTTTTTCATGCATCCGGTACAGAGCTTCTAGTTTCTGTTCTTCTTCAGCAAGCTTTGCCACCGCCAGAGAAAATGCCGTCTTAGCCTGACTTTCCAATTTCAGCTTCACATCCAGTATATTCTGAAGTCTGTAGATAAATTTCGCCATGACTTACCCCGCCTGTTTCGTTAAACAAATATCTTCGAAAGTAACTCCAGTTCCTCCTCAAAAGTAAATTTCTCGTCTGTTCCCTGCATCAGGAACTGATTTACCTCGTCTATCTTTGATACCGCATAATCAATATTCTTATTGGAACCCGCTTTATAAGCTCCGATATTAATTAAATCTTCCGCTTCATTATAGGTCGCCATAACATTCTTCAGCTTACCCGCCAGAGCCTTATGTTCTTTAGTTGCAATCTGCGACATACAACGGGAAATACTCTGTAAAATATCAATCGCCGGATAATGGTTTTTGTGCCCCAGCTTTCTTGAGAGCATGATATGTCCGTCAAGAATGCTTCGTGCCGTATCGGTAATCGGCTCATTGAAATCATCACCGTCGACAAGAACCGTGTACAATCCTGTAATGGAACCTTTTTCCGCCATGCCGGCCCGCTCCAAAAGCTTTGGCATCTCGCTGTACACACTCGGCGGATATCCTCTCGTAACCGGCGGTTCACCGGATGCCAGACCGATTTCACGCTGCGCCATGGAAAAACGCGTCAGCGAATCCATCATCAAAAGAACGTCCTTGCCTTGGTCACGGAAATATTCCGCGATACTGGTAGCTGTTTTGGCGGCCTTATTTCGTATCAGCGCAGGTTTATCAGACGTTGCAACAACAACAACGCTGCGCTTCATGCCTTCCTCCCCCAAGTCACGCTCGATAAATTCTCTTACCTCACGTCCCCGCTCTCCAATCAAAGCAATGACATTAATATCCGCTTTCGTATTCCTTGCAAACATCCCCATCAGCGTACTCTTACCCACGCCGCTTCCCGCAAAGATTCCGATACGCTGACCTTTTCCGATTGTAATCAGTCCATCCACTGCTTTTACGCCAAGCGGAAGAATCTGGCTGATGATGACTCTCGACATCGGGTCGGGCGGTGCTGCCTCAACAGAATATTTTAACGGCAGATTCAACTCTGTACCGTCATAAGGCATACCAAGACCATCCAGCGTCATCCCGAGAAGCTCATCTCCTACACTGACGGAAAGAGGCGCATTGGTATTTTCCACCACACACCCCGGTCCGATTCCGTCTACACTCGAGAACGGCATCAAAAGAACGCTGTTTTCCCGAAATCCTACAACTTCCGCGTATACAGGCTGTATCTTATTATTTTTCGGCTTAATGATACACAAATCATTCAGATTGGCATCCGGCCCCGCCGACTCAATGGTAAGTCCCACAATCTTTGTAACTTTTCCAAGCTTACGGTAATATGTCTGCCCGATTAAATTTAGATATTTTTCCTGATTTATTAATGTCAACGAACTCTCCTCGCATCCTACATACAACTAAGAAGTTTTATGTCCTTTATCAACTGTTCCAACTGTATGTCAAGGCTACAGTCAAATATACCTCCGTCAGTCTCAATCACACACTGATTTCTGGTAAGCGACGAATCCTCCAACACACTGATATTAATATCATTTGGTGACGCGCAATAAATTTTTCCCTGATTTCCAAAAAGGAACGGATAATCTTCCTTGGAAACGCGGATTAAAAAATCACCTGTCGCGTCTACATCATTCATTACCCTGTTTATAAGAAACAAAACAATTTCTTTATTATCTTCCGCTATGGTATTGGTCACTTTGGAGAATACCTCCAAAAGCGTCTCTGCCAACTCCTTCTCCATACCGTCGAAGCGTTTCGTATATTCTTCCTCCAGCCTCGCCCGCTCGTCATTCGCTTCACGGATAAGCACATGGTATTCTGCCTCTGCTTTTGCGCTTCCTTCTTCGTATCCCTTTTTATTTGCTTCCGCAAATGCTGCGTCATACGCGTCCTTCTTGATTTTTTCCGCCTCTCTTCTGGCATTTTCAAGAATTTCGTCTGCCCTCGCGTTTGCATCCGAGAGAATATCTTCGGCAAGCGCCTTTAAATCTTCCTCGCTGACGCTGTTTTCTTCTTCCACCGGCTCTTCTGCCGTTGCAAGCACCTCCTGCTCCGCTTCGTCCACGCCCTCTTCACCAATCAGGCTTTCCACCACGGTAACATTTAAACCTCCGACAAATCCGTCTGCCTCAACTTTCTGGGCTTTTAATTTACTGCGGAAAGACTCTATTTTATTGGAAATCACTTCATTATAATCTATGACACGTTCTTCCGTCTGTTTTGTATGAAACCCTTTTAACAAATTAGACAATGATTTCGTCACCTCCACCACGAGAGATAACAATCTCCGCAGAATCTTCCAGCTTTCTGATTACGTTTACAATCTTCTGCTGTGCTTCCTCTACGTCCTTCATTCGTACAGGACCCATAAATTCCATATCTTCCTTTATCATGACTGCAAGACGTTTTGACAGGTTGTTAAAGATAACATTCTGCACTTCCTCGTTGGAGCCTTTCAATGCCATCGCCAAATCAGCGTTATCCACATCACGCAGCACACGCTGAATTGCTCTGTCGTCGAGAGTAAGAATGTCCTCGAACACGAACATCTTCTTTCTGATTTCGTCTGCAAGCTCCGGGTCTTCAATTTCCAACGTCTCCATAATATGCTTCTCTGTACCACGGTCTACGCTGTTTAAGATAGCTACGATTGCATCAACACCGCCCACATCGGTGTAATCCTGATTAACAAGAGAGGAGAGTTTCTTCTCCAGTACCTTCTCCACCTGCTTAATCACATCCGGCGACGTTCTGTCCATCTGGGCAATACGCTTCGCAACATCCGCCTGTTTTTCAGGAGCGAGTGCGGAAACAACCATTGATGACATCTGCGGCGGCAGGTAAGCCAGTATCAAGGCAATCGTCTGCGGATGCTCATCCTGTATAAAGTTCAACAACTGGCTCGGATCCGCCTTTCGTACAAATTCAAACGGACGAACCTGCAGGCTCGCGGTAAGTTTACCGATTACCTGTTTCGCCTTATCCTCACCGAGTGCTTTTTCAAGAAGCTCCTTCGCGTAGTTGATACCGCCTTCGGCAATATACTGCTGCGCAAGGCAGACTTCATAAAACTCGCCTAAAATCTCCTCCTTGGTCGTTGGCGACACACTGCTTGTATTGGCAATTTCCAAGGTAAGCTGTTCAATCTCTTCTTCTTTTAAATATTTAAATATTTTTGCCGATTTCTCAGGTCCCAAAGCAATCAGCAGGATTGCAGACTTTTCGAGCCCTGAATATTCACCGCTGTCTTTCTTTGCCATAATTTAATCCCATCCATCGTCAAGCCAGTTTCGTAAAAGCAGAGCAACTGCTTCCGGATTTTCATCCACAAACTTTTCGATTGCCTTTCTGACCTCGGATTTCTCCTGCAGGTCAATATCTTCAACACGCTGTGTTTCTTTCGTAGTCGCAAGCATCTGCTCCACCGAAAGTTCCGGTTCGGTCTCTTCCACCACAATCGGTCTTGAGCTTCTCAACAGAACAAATGCCAGAAGTCCCAGAATAGCCAGCGCAAGCACAAGCTGCAAATAGAACGAAAGCGGTCTCACAGAACGGTCCCTGTCAAAGAAGAAGTGCTTTTCATAAGCCGCAATGGAGATATTGTCAAGAGGAATGCCGCCTGTACCGTTTGAAATAATCTCACGCCATACATCATCAAATTCGACGGAAACCGGTTCGGCATTCGCCGCTTTAAATTCGTCCCATGACATATCTTCAAGATATCCCAGAGCCTGCGCCTCTTCTTCATTGTATATAACATTTCTGGTCAGTACTACGGAAATTGTGGACGAGTCCATAATAATATCTCCCGGCGTTGTCGTTGTCGATTCCACCAGGGAATTTACCAGATACTCGTTCTTTTCCAGAGAATACGTCGACGTACTGCCGTTCGACGTCATAATATCATACGATGTATCGTCTTCATCATTCGAGTCTGTTCCCGGTGTTCCTCCTACCGTAGAGCCTCCGGTGGATTTTTCAAGGTAACTGTTCGCAAAAAAGCCCTGTTCGTTTCCTTCCGGTACACTGTACTCTGTCAGCAGTCTCTCCATCTGCTCATGATTAATATCAAACTTAACAATTACCTTAACGTCATTGTATAGTCCCGTAGAAAGAATTGCGTTCTTGATATCGTTCGCAGCATACCCTGCAAGCTGCTGCTCATATTTTAACTGTTTGTTCAGCGCCGAGTAAGACCCTGTCGAAGAAGTGGAATCTCCCGAATACAGGCTCTCGCCGGTGCTGCTCAAAATCGTGATGTCTTTCAACTGAAGATTCTGTACGGAATTTTTGATAAAATAAGCAAAATTCTCCGCTTCCTCGTCACCAATTTCTCTTGTCAATGAAAGAATGACGGAAACAGACGAGCCTTCCTTCGTCTGAAACAGTGAATTGGACGTATCTGCAATATATAAGTCAACCTTTGCCGTCTCGACCGCGTCAAACGCTTCCAGATTATTCTTTAATTCACTCTTCTTCGCTTCCTGATACATGGACAGCTTGTCGCTTTCTGTCGTGGAAATTCCTATTGAACTAAAATATTTCTGATATGTATAGTCCGTCGTCTCAATCTCGCTTGACGCAAGCAGCATCTTGGCATTCAGTAAATCCTTCTCACGGACAAGAATCGTCATCGTCCTCTCATCCGTCTGGTACTTATAACCGTTGTCTGTAAGAATTGTCGTTATCTTACTCATCTCGTTATAATTCTCACAATTTGTCAGCTGCTCATATTTGGGAGTCGACAAAATCGCCACCAGTATCACCAAAGTTAAAATGACTGCCGCCAGCGAGCTTAAAACAATTGTTTTCTGTCTTCTATTGTATCGGTTCCAGAAATCCAGAAATCGTTGGAAAATCTGTTGTATTCTATCAGGCATGATAATTCAATCTCCTAGTTCACTAAATCTGCATATTCATAATCTCTTTATAAGCTTCAACCAGCTTATCACGAATCGCCACTGTATACTGCAGAGAAATGTTTGCTTTCTGCTGTATTACACCCAGTTCATGCGTACTGGTCAGATTACCCAGTGCAAAGTCAATCTCCGCTTGCTGCGCATCCTGAACGTACTTGTTCGTACTCTCGATCAAACCGATAGCAGATTTGTAAATCGTATCAAAAGTACCTGCCTCATCAGAAATCTTTGTTTCATTGTCATTTTGCATCCTACCTGCCAAAAACGCCTCGCGAAGCGAATCGACAGAACCGTTATATAAAGCCGCTATATTTTCCATATCAAGTTATTCTCCTTTAATTGATGTCTTATCTGCTTATCTACTTACCTACCTCAAGTCCCTTGGCAAGCATTGCCTTCGTCGCATTAAATGACGTGATATTCGCTTCGTAGGAACGCGTCGCATCAATTAAATTCGTCATCTCTGTTATCGGATTAACATTCGGATAGGTAACATAACCATTCTCGTCTGCATCAGGATGAGACGGGTCATAAGTCTTCTTCATCGCCGTCTTTGTATCCTCCACAACACGGGTTATCTTAACACCATGCCCTGCAATATTCCTTGTTGCCGCGGTAAGTACATTACTAAAAGACGCCAGCCTGCTGTTTGACTTTTCCGCAAATACCACGGTCTTTCGTCTGTAAGGCGTTCCGTCCTCCGTTCTTGTAGTATCAACATTCGCAATATTCTGTGAAATGACATTCATACGAAACTGCTGCGCCGTCATTCCAGAAGCGCTCGTGTTCAAAGCTGTAAAAATCGACATATGTAATCTTCCTTTCCGTTATTCAGAGTCTTAGGTCAAAACAGACTTAATACGAGAGAACTCATGGGTCATACTGTCAATCAGCGTATTGTACTGAATCTGATTCGCCGCAAGTTCGGCCTGCTCTACTGACTGGTCTACATTATTCTCGTCAAGGCGGTAGGATAAATCCGAATTATCCGCATAAATCATCATGCGCGCCTCGCTTAAATCCATATTCCGTATCTTTTTTGTGAGAGAATCACGCTCACTTCCTGCACTCTCAATCGCTCTGTTTAAATGCACTTCAAACTCCAGGTCTTTTCGCTTATAACCCGGCGTATCGTCGTTGGAAATATTATTGGAGAGCAGTTCGTTACGAAGCATCTTCGCGTCCGCAGCTGTGTTCAGCACGTCAATATAATCAAATGCACCTGAACCAAACATAAAAAAAATCACTCCTTCTGTCTGCACGTCAGATAGAAATTACACTATACTTTCTATCGCACCTGCAATATTTTTCTACACAAAATCCCTTATATACATTATACGAATTGTGACCAAAAAAACAAGTTTTTTTTTGTGACAATCTCTGTCAAAACAAAAAAGTAATCAACCAGCCGATGCGTGAATCCCCACCGATTGGTTGATTTTAAGCTTTTTCCAGGAAAATTTTTCTTTTACTGATTCTGGGAAATTTTTTTCAGTTCGTCAAATACGACGTCATTTAACACTTTAATATAAGTTCCTTTCATACCGGATGAACGGGACTCAATAACACCCGCGCTCTCAAACTTGCGCAGTGCGTTGACAATTACAGAACGCGTAATTCCCACCTTATCCGCAATCCTGCTGGCAACAAGGATTCCTTCACTGCCTTCCAGCTCGGAAAATATATGCATTATTGCCTCCAATTCCGAGAAAGAAAGCGTACTGATTGCAGATTTAACAATATGCACCTTGCGGTCTTCTTCCGCACTCTCTTCGTTCACGGAACGCATCATCTCCAGTCCAACCACCGTTGTTCCATATTCGCAGAGAATGATATCGTCTATCTCATAACTTTCATCTGCTTTATACATAAACAACGTCCCGAGACGCTCCCCCG
>CAJTZH010000095.1 GCA_910584325.1 uncultured Lachnospiraceae bacterium
CCGCCTCTTATCAATCGTGCGCAGCTGTTCCAGCAAAATAACAGAATCCTTCACGATATCATAATGTTTGGCGTCAATCTCCACATGGGTCGGAAGTTTTGCCTTCATTTTGGACGTAATCGCTGCGCAGATGACTGTAGGACTATGTTTATTTCCGATATCATTCTGAATAATCAGCACCGGTCTGATGCCGCCCTGTTCCGAGCCGACTACCGGTCTTAAATCTGCATAGAAAATATCCCCTCGTTTAATTACCACTTCTCTCACACTCCATAAATTTCCTAACCCTATTATTGCCAGCTTATGGTGGTGTATTCAAACTTTACCTGTAAATTACATTTTTTATGGAATCCGCTATGTCATCCGCTTTCATAAAATACTCGCCAAGCTTTTCCCTTGCGGCATCGCCCGCAAGTCCGTGAACATAAGTTCCGAGAACAGCTCCTAAAAAGCAGTCCATTCCCCCCGCAAGGAGTCCTCCGATAATCCCGGTCAGCACATCGCCGCTTCCTGCCGTAGACATACCGCTGTTTCCCGAACTATTCAGATACACCTGTTTTCCATCGGACACAACGCTTCTCGCGTCTTTTAAAACACAGATACAGTGACAGTTCTCGGAAAACTCTTTCGCCGTCAAAATCAGCCGCTCCTTGATTTCACTGACTGCAGCGCCCGTAAGTCTTGCCATTTCTCCCAGATGCGGCGTAATAATACAGTCCTTTAACAAATCCTGCCGTTTATCCCTTGCGATAATATTTAACGCATCCGCGTCCAGAATCACTTTTTTCTTTGTTCTGCCCTCACCGTCTTCCCTAAAAAGAAGCGCAAATATTTCGTATAAGATTTTTCCCGCCGCTTTTCCCGTCGATAATCCCGGTCCCATTATAATCACGCCAGCCCGCCTGACATATTCCAAAAGCTCTTCCTTGCTGACTTCGTCATAAAAACATAATACCGCTTCGGGAAGCAGAATCTGAATCGCTTCTTTATTTGACCTGACCGTCATGACACGCACCAATCCTGCACCCATACAGTATGCCGCCTTTGCCGAAAAATATGCCGCTCCGCTCATGTTGTCCGAGCCCGCAAAAACAAGCACGTTCCCATATGTCCCTTTGTTCGAATTCTGCGTTCTTACAGGAAGTCTCTTTAAATCTTCTCTGTCATATATAAATGTTTTATCGGGAATCCGTTCCACTGCCTTCGTGACAAACCCACATTCCGCGACTCGGAGTTCCCCGCAGCAGGTTTTGCCCGGATACAATACCTGACCTGTTTTTAAATATCCAAACGTAACCGTATACGCTGCTCTGACAGCGGTGCCTAGAATCTTACCGCTTGACGCGTCCACACCGGACGGAATATCCACGGCAACCACCGGCACATCTGATGCATTGAGCCACTCGACCGCCCGTCTGTATTCTCCCGACACGTCTCTGGACAACCCGATTCCGAAGATTCCGTCTATAATTATATCATAGTCATTTATTTCGTCCATTGTGACAATAGACACGCAAAGTTTTTCTAAAATAGAAAGCTGCGTGTCAAACTCTTTTGTGGCGTGCTCTCTGTCCCCCACAAGACACACTGCCGTCTGATAACCCCTTTGCGATAAAATTCTCGCGCAGGCTAAAGCATCCGCGCCATTATTTCCCGTACCGCACACGGACAGCACCTTTGCCCCGGTCTTTACCTGTTCTTCCACCACGGCGCAGACCGAAAGCGCTGCGCGCTCCATCAGAACAAGCGACGGTATGCCTGCTTCCTCAATCGAATACCTGTCCACTTCTTTCATTTGGCTACTGTCTAAAACATACTGCATTTTTACTCTCCTATATTTTCTGCTGCGCTTAATCAAATGATATATCACTTTTGGTTAAAGCCTGATAAATTTCAATGACATGATAATATCATACCCTCTTCGACTAAAAAATTCCATAGTTATCGTTACAGATTACATTATCACTATAACAAGTATATAATAAATTCATTAAAGAACACTAGAGTGCTAATAACAAAGGCGAACCAATGGCAGGAAATTACGGTCATATGGAAATTCGTTTAAATGAATTATTAAAAAAAGGCATTTCATAAACTTTTCGATTCGGACATGAAAAGTCTCTGCTATATTTTAACAACATAAAAGACCTCCGCAGCACCACCGCGAAGGTCTCAAGCCATCATTCACTCTCTGAATCTGCCTCGTCAAACATCTGAATAAGCCCCGGTCCCAGCAAATCATGCATATACGCATAAATATTACTGTTTTTTGTCTCTTTCTCCTGCTTGATAACCAGCTTCTTTTTCAATTCCACCCGCATCTCGTTTATCCATTTGTCTAACAGTCCGATATCTTCCCGGTTCGCGTTCATTCTCGCGTAACACACCTGAATAAACTCTAAGAGAAGCTCCCTGTTGGCCTCTTCCAGCGCTCTCGGAAGTTCCAGTTCCGAGTCCTCCAGTTCAGCAAGCTTTGTCTTTGCTTCCTGAATCAGCTTCTGTGTCTTGCCCATCTTCTTCTGACGCGCGGGCTCTTTGCCCTCACTGTCCATATTTTCTACGACATCCTGCAAAAGACGCGCTTTAATCTTCTTCACTTCTTTGATGTCATTCGTCACTTTGCCCTGTTTTTTTAAAAGATTACCGACCTTGGCTTCCAATTTTCTGATTTGTGGTGTCTTATCCTTATCAGGCATCACAAGATTATACCGTTCATCCAATATAAGAATCGGTATTTTTCTCTTAGAAAGACCGCTCTCTAACACTTCCATTCGCAAATCTGCCATAAAATCACCTGATTTCATTATTTCTTTTCGTTCCTGCTGGCTATATTATAGGACAGCCGCATAAGACTCTCCGACAAGTGCACGTTCTCCACAATAATGTCCTTCGGAAGATTCAAATCCGTATGGGCAAAATTCCAAATCGCCTTAATTCCCGCATCCACAAGAATATTGGCAACTTCCACCGCACTCTCCTTCGGAATCGTCAGCGCAGCTATCTCAATATTATTCTTCTTCACAAACTCTTCCATCTCATAGAACATCCTGACGGTAATACCACGGATAGAATGTCCTGTCAGCTCCGGATTAATATCAAAAACTCCTTTGACAATAAATCCTCTCTTCTCAAAATCCGCGTACCCTGCCAGCGCCTGACCAAGATTGCCCGCGCCGACAATAATCATATTATGGGCGGTATCAATCCCGAGAATCTTGGCAATCTCCGAATGAAGATACGCGACATTGTACCCATAACCCTGCTGGCCGAACCCGCCGAAGTTATTTAAATCCTGTCTAATCTGAGACGCCGTCACTTTCATTCTCTCGCTGAGTTCATTTGAAGAGATTCTCTCTACGCCGCTTTCCATCAGTTCGCCCAGATATCTGTAATATCTTGGAAGTCTTCGGACTACGGCACTGGATATATGCTTTTCTTCCACAATGCTCCACCTTCCATATCTATATCTGTCTAGGGCACATTATAACGCATTGATAAAAAAATGTCAATGCGAAACTTGTGGAAGCCTGCCGTAAAACAGCTATGCGCCGAGTATTCTCTTCGCCACGTCTATTGATTCCTTGGCGTCCTTTACATAAAAATCCGCCCCAATCTGCGCCGCGTATTCCGGCGTCAGAACGGCGCCGCCGACCATGATTTTACAATCCAGATGATTTTCCCGGATAAGCTGAATCGTCCTATCCATCGACACAAGAGTCGTCGTCATTAACGCCGACAATCCAACCAGCTTCGCGTCATACTGCTTTACCGCGTCTACTACAGCTTGAAATTCCACGTCTTTTCCCAAATCCACGACATGATAGCCGTAATTTTCCAGGAGAACCTTAACAATATTCTTACCGATGTCATGAATATCACCCTTTACCGTCGCAATCACGATGCTTCCTTTAGAAACCGACGATTCCTGCGTGCTCTTCATGCTCTTTTTGATGGTGTCAAATGCCGCCTGCGCCGCCTGCGCCGACAAAATCAGCTGCGGCAGAAAGATTTTACCTTTTTCAAATTCATCTCCCGTCTTGTCAAGCGCCGGAATCAGCATGGTATTGATAATATCCATCGCATTCTCTGTCTTTAAGAGTTCTTCCGTAATCTTTCCCGCTTCGCTCTTTAAGCCCGCTTCCACGGCAAACGCCAGCGATATCTGCTTATCGCCGTTTTGAGAAGACTCTTTCTTACCGCTTTGTGCCGGCTGCTTTGCGGCATTATAGGCGGCGATATATTCCATAGAATCCATATCAATAGCCGTCAGTAGTTTGTAAGAACGCACCGCGCCGGTCATCGATGATACGTTTGGATTAATAATCGGCAAATCCAGTCCGTAAGTTAACGCCATTGTAAGGAAATTATGGTTAATCAGCTCACGGTTTGGCAGACCGAACGAAATATTCGAGACACCGAGAACCGTTCGAAGTCCCAGTTCCTCCTTCACGCGCTTTAGGGCACGCAGCGTCTCCATCACACACTCCTGTTCCGCCGAAGCCGTCAGCGTCAGACAGTCTATGAAAATATCACGCTTTGGAATACCATATTCAAGAGCACGCTCCATAATTTTCTTCGCAATCGCAAAACGCTCGTCTGCCGACTTGGAAATGCCGTTCTCGTCAAGCGTCAGTCCCACAACTGCCGCGCCGTATTTTTTTACCAGCGGAAGTACCGCGTTGAGTGACTGCTCTTCACCGTTTACCGAATTGACAATCGGTTTTCCGTTGTAGACACGAAGCGCCGCCTCCAAAACTTCAGGAATCGTTGTATCAATCTGCAACGGCAAATCCGTAATCCCCTGCAGTTCTTTCACGGTTTTAATCATCATCGCCCGCTCGTCGATACCCGGAAGACCGACATTGACATCTAAGATATCAGCACCGCCGTTGACCTGCTCGATTGCCTGATTTAAAATGTAATCCATATCGTTGTTTAAAAGCGCTTCCTTGAAAAGCTTCTTTCCCGTCGGATTAATCCGCTCTCCGATGATACGCGGCTGGTTGATAACAACCGTATTGGTTGCAGAACAGACCGCCGGCAGAAGCGCCGGAGTATTTTTCATATAGCTTTTTTTCGCAAGCATCGCGCGAAGCGCCGCTATGTAGTCCGGATTTGTTCCGCAGCATCCTCCGAAAATCTTTACGCCGTAAGGAATCATTTTCTCCATGTAGGACGCAAATTCTTCCGGCGTTACATGATATTGATTCGTAACCGGGTCGGGAAGCCCCGCGTTTGGTTTTACGACAATCGGCAGCGTCGTCCATTCCGACAGTTCCCTAACGACCGGAAGCAGTTCCTTTGGTCCGAGCGAACAGTTAATGCCGATGGCGTCTACGCCCAGTCCTTCCAGAGTCAGCGCCATTGAAGAAACGCTGCATCCCGTGAACGTTCTTTTATTTTCTTCAAACGTCATGGTACAGATTACCGGTAAATCTGAATTTTCCCTTGCCGCAAGCACACCCGCCTTCACTTCCATCAAATCCGTCATCGTCTCAAAAACAATGACATCCGCGTCGCTGCCCGCAAGAATCTGTTCCTTAAAAATATCATAAGCCTCTTCGAAAGAAAGGTATCCGGTCGGCTCCAAAAGCTGTCCAATCGGTCCGATATCGAGCGCAACGTGAGCGTTTGTACCTTCGCAGGCTTTTCTTGCATTATCCACCGCAGCCCTGATGATTTCTTCGACAGACCGCCCGCAATGCTCCAGCTTATAACGGTTTGCGCCAAACGTGTTGGCATATACAATGTCCGCTCCGGCTTTGATATACTGCCTGTGGATATCAATGAGCAGTTCCTTGTCGGTAATTCCCAGCAGCTCCGGAGTCTCTCCCATCGCCATTCCCGATTTTTGCAGCATGGTTCCCATACCGCCGTCCAATATTACAAATTCTTTCTCTAACAACTCTTTAAACATTGCAATGAATCCCTTTCTGTCTGTAAGCACATGTGCCTTTTAAATTACAGACCGCGCAGCCTCTCTTTGCCGGCGGCAGTTTTTGCCGTGAAAGACCGATGACCGCCGTCACGGACTTTCGCGGCGTCAAAATATTGCTTCCGGTCGCGTTGAGTCCGATTTTCTTCCCTGCGTTTAAAACCATAAGAAATTCCCGCTGCAGAGAAATCGGCAAATCGCCGTAACCGACACCGTATCTCCATGTCATCTCATACGCAGGAAAGTCCTGTTTTATCTTTAATTCTACCTTGTCGCAGAGCTGTTCGACCGCCGTGCTGGCAAGACAATCAAGCGCAAGCGCCGAAAGCATATCGGAAAGCTGTGCCACGCGGATAATTCTGTCAACATCTGACGAAAGGGTGACACACATCAATACCGCTTTCTCGCAGCCCGCAAGATGATTTCTGATATCATCTCCCGGCAGAGTCAGGGACGTCCCGTCAAGATGGATACCGTCTTCTTCCCTCGTAAAGTCAAAACACTGATACAGATAACGGGGGCGTATGGCTAAAAGAAGCTCTGCCTCACAACCGTCCATCAGTTTTTCAAGCCTTTCGTCACAGCTTAAATCTGCCTGCCCCATATAACGCAGTGCTTCGCTTCTGTTCAAACCGGAAATAACAATCTGCTCGTCCATCCTTTACTACCTCTTCAGATAAGGTGATATGTTCTTCCAAATCGTTCGCGCCACATAAGCGTTGTTCATCGTATACAGATGGATTCCCCTGACGCCGTGATTTAAAAGTTCTATAATCTGATTTGTGGCATATTCAATGCCTGCCTCTCTCATACTGTCCGCATGTTCGCCGTACTGCTGCATCATCCGTGATAACTTCGCGGGAATGGAGGCTCCGCACATCGTTACCATGCGCTTAATCTGCGCGGCATTGCAGACAGGCATAATTCCTGCCTCAACCGGCACATTAATTCCCGCAAGTTTTATTTTTTCCAAAAAAGAATAGAACACTTCATTATCAAAAAATAACTGTGAAATCAAATGTCCTGCGCCGGCATCCGTCTTTTTCTTCAGATTTAAAATATCCTCTACAATATCCGCCGCCTCTGCATGGCACTCAGGATAACACGCGCCGGAAATGCCGAAGTCCCCGTGTTCTTTAATAAATAAAATCAAATCGGAAGCATACCGGAACTCTTTTTTCGGTTCCACGTCCGGATTGATGTCTCCCCGGAGCGCCAGAATATTTTCTATGTTGTTGTCCCGAAACTGCCCTAAAATCGTTTGTACCGATTCTCTGGATGAGTTGACGCAGGTTAAGTGCGCCGCCGATTCGATGTGATGCTTATTTTTAATAATGGAAGCAATATCACATGTCTTCGTATCCGCCGTGTTGCCGCCCGCACCGTAAGTTACACTGATAAAATCCGGTTTTAAATCCGTAAGCTGCTCTAACGTATCAAAAATTGTTTCAATGGAACTGTCCTTTTTCGGAGGAAACACTTCAAACGAGAATACATTGTTATCTTCCCCAAACATGTCCTTTATCTTCATTATTCCACCACCTCGATGTTATTTCCGTCCTTCGTAATCCTGTAATACTTAAAATCGTCTTTATTGAAGAAATAAATCCAGTCCGTAATCACATTGACTGCATTTAATTCACCGGAATACAGTACAATCTCATCGCTGCCGTCAATTCTCGCGCAGCAAAGCGTACTGTCCGTGACGTTATAATAGTATAATCTTCCGTTATTAATGTTAATATTGCTGCATTTGTCCTCGCCAACCTGCGCACTCTCTCCTCCGCTCTTATTGACACGGTACAGATAGCTGTCGCTGCCGATAAAGTAAACCAGCTCCGCTTCTACAAGCAGCTCCTGTATATTCTTGTCATCAAGAAACGCTGTATTATCGCTTCCGTCCAGATTCATTGAATAAATTCGTCCGGAATCCGAACCGTTTATATAGTATATTTTATCGTTACTGACGTTTAATCCGCTGGCAAATTCCTCCCCAAGAACCATTTCACCGCTTCCATCCAGATTCATACGGTGTATTTTGACGGTATCGCCGTCCGCCTTCAAATAAAAAATCGTATTTTCCGTCACAACCATATTTCTACAGTTATCGTTAATCAAGGTCTCTACTTGTCCGTTTTTCACGGACACACGATAAATCCCTCCCGCCTGATAATAAACGTACTCTCCCGAATAATTCAGTTCAATGGCGCCGCGGATATCTCCTAATGCCTCTCTGTTACTGCCATCTAAGTTCATAACATACAGTTTCTTATCATCAGACTTGTTGTAGTAGTAAATCTTCTCGCCGCCTTCGCAGACGATTCCGCTGTTTATCAGGTTTCCCGCCGTATTTCCATATTTTATGTTACTGTTTTGTGTACTTTCCTCACTGCCGCCGACTGAGGTTCCTGAAATTTCAAAATTTCCTGAAACCCTTTCGATTCCTGACGTTTCCTCCTGCAATGATATCATATTTTCCGTCTGCAATACGGCATTCGTTTTGTCTGCTGCCATTGTCGCTCCCGTCTCTTTTACTTCTTTTCCACAGGAACACATCCACACCGACAAGGTGGCTGCTGTTATTGCCACCCAAAGCTGCCTTCTCATAAAATACCTCCGTTTATTATATTTTTCTGGCATCCCCTGACAAATTATTTATTTTCGATCAATACAGTTGTAACAATTCAGACATGCTACAATACTTATTATACAAAATTTACCCACTATTTGTCAAAAGAAACAGCTCATGATATACTGATTCTTATATAAAACATATCAATATATAAATGAGGTTTGAAGCAATGATTTTATCATGTAGTAATATTTGGAAATCTTTTGATGATGCTTCCATACTGAAACAGGTTTCATTTCATCTCGAGGAGCATGAAAAAGCCGCTGTCGTCGGAATCAACGGCGCCGGCAAATCCACTCTTTTAAAGATTATTATGGGGGAACTGTCTGCCGACGAAGGACAGGTAACATTTGCAAAAGATACGACCGTGGGATACCTTGCCCAGCATCAGAATATGGACTCTGACAACACCGTCTACGATGAATTATTATCTGTAAAAGAAGAGATTATTCAATTGGAGATGCGTATGCGCAGTCTGGAAAAGCAGATGGCTTCCTGCGAAGGAACAGAGCTGGAAAATCTGATGAATTCCTATTCCAACTTAAACCACCGGT
>CAJTZH010000096.1 GCA_910584325.1 uncultured Lachnospiraceae bacterium
TTCTTGCCAGTATGTCGAGTCTGTCTACAAGAATTGTCGCTTTCGATACGAATATTATTGATTTGACGGAAAAAAGCGGCGACCCGGTAGATTTGCTGTTTGGATTCCAGCTTGGAGGCGGTACGAATATTGACCAGTCCGTAGCTTACTGCCAGCAGTTTATTGTAAATCCGGCAAAGACGTTGTTTTTTCTGATTTCTGATTTGGACGAATGCGGAAACCGCGCCGCGCTGCTTCGCCGGATGGAGGAAATGAAATCGTCCGGCGTCACCGTCATCTGTCTTCTGGCGCTTGCCGAGGGCGGAAGACCGTATTATGACGCGCAGATGGCACAAAAAATTGCCTCCTTAAAGATTCCGTGTTTTGCGTGTAATCCGCAGATGCTGCCAAGTCTTCTGGAACGCGCTTTAAAGGGACAGGATTTGGAGCAGTTTCAGAAAGAGTTTGAAAAGAGAAAGAAATAACCGTGCGTATGATTGTATTTCAAAAAAACAAAGGTGTCAAGAAAAAATCTTGACATCTGTTTTTTTTTATTGTATGATTGTCGAGGTGATTTGTGATGGATAGGGTTTTTGAGCGTACAATGCTGTATGATTTTTATGGCGAGCTGTTGAACGAACATAAGAAGAGCATTTATGAGGACGCGTTGCTGAATGATTTATCGCTTGGCGAGATTGCCAAGGAGCGGGGCGTTTCAAGACAGGCTGTTCACGATATCATCAAACGGTGTAACGCGCAGCTTGAGGAGTATGAGAATAAGCTTCACTTACTTTCAAAGTTCCTGAAGACAAAAGACATGGTTGGCGAAATGAATCGTCTGATTAAGGAATACGCAGATACGGGTGATAGGGAATGCCTCGATAAGATGGAGAAGATATCGCAGGGAATTATTGATGAATTTTAGTTGGAGGGTTGTGAATGGCGTTTGACAGTTTAGCGGAAAAATTCCAAAATATCTTTAAAAACCTCAGAGGGAAGGGCAGGCTTTCGGAAGCTGACGTAAAAGCGGCAATGAAGGAAGTAAAGCTGGCTCTTCTGGAAGCTGACGTGAATTTTAAAGTTGTAAAACAATTTATCAAATCCGTTGAGGAACGTGCCGTAGGACAGGACGTCATGAACAGTCTTACACCGGGGCAGATGGTAATTAAGATTGTAAACGAAGAGATGTGTGCGCTGATGGGCTCCGAGACGACGGAGATTGCCATAAAGCCGGGTAATGAGATAACGGTCATTATGATGGCGGGCCTTCAGGGCGCTGGTAAGACGACCACGACCGCCAAGATTGCCGGAAAATTAAAGGCAAAAGGAAAGAAACCGCTGCTTGCGGGATGCGATATTTATCGTCCGGCGGCAATCGAACAGTTAAAGATTAACGGTGAGAAACAGGGCGTACCCGTTTTTGAGATGGGAACAGCCTGCAAGCCGGTGGAGATTGCCAAAAGAGCAGTCGAACATGCAAAGGAGAATCACTACAACGTCGTTATCATAGATACAGCCGGACGTCTTCATGTAGACGAGGAGATGATGGAGGAACTGGTGCAGATTAAACAGGAGGTTGACGTATCCCAGACGATACTTGTTGTGGATGCCATGACGGGTCAGGATGCGGTCAATGTCGCTTCCATGTTTGACGAGAAAATCAGAATTGACGGAGTCATTCTGACAAAACTCGACGGTGATACCAGAGGCGGAGCCGCTCTTTCTATCCGTTCCGTGACCGGAAAACCGATTCTTTATGTGGGAATGGGCGAGAAACTCTCTGATTTGGAACAGTTTTATCCTGACAGAATGGCGTCAAGGATTCTTGGCATGGGAGACATTTTATCCTTGATTGAGAAGGCGGAAAGCCAGATTGACGAGGAGAAGGCAAAAGAGCTATCCCGCAAGATGAAGAAAGCGGAATTTGATTTTAATGATTATCTGGAGCAGATGCAGCAGGTCAAGAATATGGGTGGAATCAGCTCGATTCTGTCTGCGCTGCCGGGTATGGGATTTGGCGGCGGAGCCATGAAGAACGTCAACATTGACGAGGACGAGGTGGAAGGTTCGCTGAAAAAAGTGGAGTCCATCATTTACTCTATGACATTGGAGGAACGGGCAAATCCCGATATCCTGAATCCGTCCAGAAAGAACAGAATCGCGAAGGGGGCGGGCGTTGATATCGCTGAGGTCAACCGTCTTGTGAAACAGTTCGAACAGATGAAGAAGATGATGAAACAGATGCCGGGCATGCTCGGTGGAATGGGTGGTAAAAAAGGTAAATTTAAGTTTCCTTTTTAACATAATAATATTTAATTTTAGGAGGTGAAACAAAAAATGGCAGTAAAAATCAGATTAAAGAGATTAGGACAGAAGAAGGCTCCTTTCTATAGAATTGTAGTTGCGGATTCACGCTCTCCGAGAGACGGTAAGTTCATCGAAGAGATTGGAACTTATGATCCTAATAACGACCCAAGCACATTCAATATTGATGCCGAGGCAGCAAAGAAGTGGCTTGCAAACGGCGCCCAGCCGACAGAAGTAGTCGGAAAGCTCTTCAAGGCAGCCGGAATTGAAAAGTAGGAATTGTATTGTGTCTGAAGCTAGTGGAGGTTTAGGATGAAAGAATTAGTTGAAGTTATTGCAAAAGCACTAGTTGATAATCCTGATGAGGTAGTAGTTACCGAGACAGGTGATGACAATGAGGTTACCGTCACACTGACTGTCGCGCAGGCAGACATGGGAAAGGTAATCGGCAAAAACGGCAGAATCGCCCAATCCATCCGCTCAGTTGTCAAGGCTGCGGCGTCAAAGGATTCGAGAAAGATTAATGTCAAGATAATGTAAACGAAGACGGAATAAGAAGGAGCAGTTCTTATTCCGTTTTTTACAAAACGGAGTCAGAGTTTATGGAAGATTTTTTAAGAGTAGGCGTGGTAACATCTACGCACGGAATTGCGGGAGAGGTCAAAGTTTTTCCGACAACGGACGACGCCGCGCGGTTTAAGAAATTAAAAGAAGTATTTGTCGATTTGGGAAGAGAGCAGCTGACTCTTCATATTGCGTCGGTAAAATTCTTTAAAAATATGGTGATTTTAAAATTCAAGGAGTTTGGCAGCATCAACGAAGTGGAAAAACTCGTCAAAAAAGATTTGATGATATCAAGAGAACTGGCGGTGCCGTTGTCCGAGGACGAGAATTTTATCTGCGACCTGATTGGACTTTTGACGGTGACGGAAGACGGAGAAGAACTGGGCGCGCTTTCGGATGTGCTGCAGACGGGCGCGAACGACGTCTACGTCATAACGGACAAAAGCGGCAGGGAACTTCTGATACCTGCGATTAAGCAGTGTATTCTGGATGTTGATTTAAACGAACAGAAAATGACAGTACATTTGTTGGAAGGATTATTAGATTTATGAAGTTTTATTGTCTGACGCTGTTTCCCGAAATGGTGAGAAACGGAATGCATACCAGTATTACGGGACGGGCGATGGAAAAAGGTCTGATTGAATTGGAGACGGTGAACATCCGTGATTTTACAACAAATAAGCACTTAAAAGTCGACGATTACCCTTACGGTGGCGGCGCAGGGCTTGTGATGCAGGCAGAACCCGTTTATAAAGCGTATGAAAGCGTATGCGCGAAGCTTACAAAGAAACCGCGTGTTGTGTTTCTGACGCCCTGTGGAAAAACATTTCATCAGAAAATGGCGAAGGAACTGGCACAAGAGGAGGAACTGATTTTTCTCTGCGGTCACTACGAGGGTGTTGACGAGCGTGTTCTTGAGATGATTGTCACGGACAATGTGTCTATTGGCGATTACGTCCTTACCGGCGGAGAACTGCCGGCGATGGTGATGATGGACTGCATTTCACGGCTGGTTCCGGGGGTGCTTGGAAATGATGTTTCTGCGGATACAGAGTCGTTTCAGGAGAATCTTTTGGAATATCCGCAGTATACAAGACCGGAGGAGTTTATGGGGCAGAAAGTACCGGAGGTATTGCTTTCCGGACATCACGCCAATGTAGAGAAATGGCGCAGGGAACAGTCACTTTTGCGCACGGCGAAATATCGTCCAGATTTATTGGAAAAAGCCGAACTTTGTGCTAAAGATTTGCAATTTCTGCAAAATAATACTTGCAAACAGGAATAATTTGTGGTAAAGTATTATTTCGTGAGAGATGGATGGTCCTCTGATATGCGTATATTAAGAACATCTAAATTTAAGGAGGTCACAAATGAACGATATTATTAAGAATATTGAAGCTGCTCAGTTAAAGGCTGAAGTACCGGCATTCAATGTAGGCGATACCGTAAGAGTATCCGCTAAGATTAAGGAAGGCAACCGTGAGAGAATTCAGGTGTTCGAGGGTACCGTATTGAAGAGACAGGGAGCAAGCTCAAGAGAGACATTCACGGTAAGAAAGACATCGAACGGTATCGGCGTCGAGAAGACTTGGCCGTTACATTCACCAACAGTTGAGAAGATAGAAGTAGTTCGTCACGGTAAAGTCCGCAGAGCTAAGCTTAACTACTTAAGAACAAGAGTTGGTAAGGCAGCGAAGGTTAAAGAATTAGTAAAATAATTAACGATTAGGGACAAGTACTTTACTGTATGTTGTCCCTTTTTTCGTCTGATAGGAGCAGGGTATGAGAAAGTATCGGAAACCCTACAAAGAACGGGTAAAATTACAATATACGGTGAAGTTTATTACGGATTTTGTCGTAGCGGTCTGTACGGCATATTTTTTAATCATAACCTTTGGAGAGCGCTATACGATTGTGGGAAATTCCATGAAAGAGGAGTTGAGCAATAACGATGTTGTCCTGATTAACAAGGCGGTATATAAGTTTAAAGAGCCGGGGCGGTTTGACGTGATTTTATTTCAGGCGGACGGTATTAACGAGGGCAAGCTTTATGTGAAACGTGTGATTGCGCTTCCGGGAGAGACGGTTTCCATTCAGAAAGGGAAAATTTATGTCAACGACATGATTCTTGTCAACGACGTGAGTAAAGTGGAAATTCTGACGCCGGGACTTGCCGCCGGAAAGGTAACGTTAGGAGAGAACGAATATTTTGTTCTGGGAGATAACCGTAACAACAGTGAGGACAGCCGTTTTTATACAATCGGCAATGTAAAGGCGGAGAATATTATCGGACAGCCCTGGCTTAAAGTATATCCGTTTAGTGCGTTTGGACTGGTGGAATAGGAGAAAAATATGGAATTTCAATGGTATCCGGGTCATATGACCAAAGCAAAACGGATGATGGAGGAGGATATTAAACTAGTCGATTTGGTGATTGAGCTGGTGGACGCGAGACTTCCGCAGAGCAGCCGTAATCCCGACATCGATAAGCTGGGAAAAAATAAATACCGTCTGATTATCTTAAATAAATCGGACCTCGTGTCAGAACGGGATAATGCCGCATGGACGGAATATTTCAAGAATCGGGGATATTTTGTGGTGCGGCTTGATTCAAGGAGCCGCGCGGGCATGAAAAATGTCAATGCCGTCATTGAGAAGGCATGTCAGGAGAAATTTGAGCGCGACCGCAAACGGGGAATTGTCAACCGTCCGGTGCGTGCGATGGTAGTCGGGATACCGAATGTAGGAAAATCCACGTTTATCAACTCCTTTGCGGGTAAGGCTTGTACAAAGACAGGCAATAAACCGGGAGTTACCAAGGGAAAGCAGTGGATTCGCCTCAATAAAAACGTGGAGCTTCTGGACACGCCAGGGATTCTCTGGCCGAAATTTGAGGACCGGCAGGTGGGACTGCGCCTTGCGCTGGCGGGTTCCATGAATGATGAAATACTCAATATCAGCGAGCTTGCGTTGGAGCTGATACGGTATGTGAAAGAACAGTATCCGGGAATGTTAAACGCAAGATATGGTGTTTTGGAAACGGGAACATGCGATGAGATTCTTTCGGAAATTGCCGATAACCGGAAATGTATCAAAAAAGGAAATGAACCGGACTACGACAAAGCAGCGGCGATTTTGCTGGATGAGTTCCGCGGCGGCATACTGGGAAAGATTGTTCTTGAATTTCCTGATAAGTTATACAATACGAAGGAGAATACCAATGGCAGAGACGATAGGTGCAATAAAAAAGAAATTTGAACTGGCAGAACCCAAACTGTATGAACACTTGTTTGAGGAGTACAAGGACGATACACGGAACGGCGTTATTTCACTGATTGCCAAGTATCAAAGAGAGCTTGATCAGTTAAAGGAAGAACAGGCTCGCACATGGCGTTTGCAGGAATACGAAAGGAAATACAGTGATTATGCGTATATCTGCGGTATTGACGAGGCGGGCAGAGGCCCGCTTGCAGGTCCGGTTGTCGCCGGCGCCGTAATTTTGCCAAAGGACTGTGATATATTGTACATCAATGACTCGAAGCAGCTTTCGGCAAAAAAGCGGGACGAACTTTACGCAGTGATAATGGAGCGCGCGGTGGCGGTTGGAGTTGGTATTGCGGACTGTGAGTGTATTGACAAGATTAATATTTTAAACGCAACGTATGAAGCTATGCGGCAGGCTATTGAGAAACTGAACGTAAAACCCGATATATTACTTAACGATGCAGTCCGCATTCCGCAGATTGATATTTTGCAGGTTCCGATTATTAAAGGTGACGCGAAGAGTATCAGCATCGGCGCGGCAAGTATCATCGCGAAGGTGACAAGGGACAGGATGATGGAAGAGTACGATAGAATTTATCCGCAGTATGGATTTTCGGGACATAAAGGATACGGTTCAAAGGAGCATATCGAAGCGATAAAAACATATGGTCCATGCCCGATTCACAGGAAAACATTTATAAAAAATTTTGTATAGCGCAGGTGAAGAAGGAAGATGGCATACAATATTAATTTGGCTGATATTTTTAACAATTTAACAAATCAGGGCATTCAGGGCGGTAAGCCGGGCGTAAATGCGGCGGGAGGAAATTTGTCTGCTGCTTCCGGTCAGATGACAAACAATGCCGTAGAGCAGCTTAAGAGTATGCTTGTGGGTGACATTTTCACAGGGGAAATTATGGATATGAAAGGGGAGCTGCTTTCTATTAAAATGGGAAACGGTCAGATTCTGAATGCAAATCTTTCGATGGAAGGTGGGGAAGCCGCTTTTCAGAAAGGCGATATGGTCACATTTCTTGTCAGTGATAAATCAGACAGCCAGGTTGCCCTAAAACCGCTTGATACAAGCGCGCAGGAACTTGTGATGGCAAACAAGGCGCTTGAGAGCGCGAATCTTGCGATGAATAAAGAAAATCTTGCCATCGTTAAAGGACTGATTGATTTAAATATGCCGATTGACAAGAAAACACTTGGCGAAGTGGCGCGTCTTATGACAAAATTTCCCGATGCCTCCACAGATACGATTTTGCGTCTCTATAAGCTTGGAATGCCGGTGACGGAGGAAAACATCACGCAGTATGAGGCATACAAATCGTATGAGCATGATATGACGGGAACGCTCAAATCGCTTGCCGAAGATTTTACGTCCATGCTTTTGGGGATGCAGGAGGGGGTACATTCCGAAGTGCATACGGATAAGGTGGTCGCTCTTGCCAAAGAATTAACCGCGCTTTTTACGGCAGACCTGCCGGAAAATACAGGAGAACAGGGTGAGAAAACAGAGGCGGCGAAGCAGGATGTATTAAAATTTGTCAAAGAACTTCCGCTTGAGGTAAAAGAACATCCCGAACAGGCGGCAAAAGAGGTTATAGAATTTGTCAAAAAACAGAATCTGCCGCCGAAAGAAACGATGAACCTGCTCGGCGAGCTTGCGAAAACAGAGACGCTTCCGAAGGAGACACTTGCGAAAATGTTTTCGTCGAAGGAATTTGGCGAAGTGTTCCGCGAAGTCCTGAAAGAGACTATGTTTTTAAAGCCGGAAAATGTGGCGGATAAAAAAGAAGTGAAAGAATTTTACAATAAATTAATCCAGATGATTGAAGAGGGGCAGAAGGTTCTGGAGAAGGCGCAGCAGTCCGGTTCTGATATGGCAAAAGGAATGGCCTCCGTAAAAAGCAATCTGGAGTTTATGAATGATTTAAATCACCAGATGGCGTATGTGCAGATTCCGATTAAGTTTCAGGAAGGAGAGGCGAAGGGGGATTTGTATGTTTATACCAACAAAAAGTCTTCCGCGAATAAAAAAGATGATTTAACGGCGCTTTTGCATCTGGATATGGAATATTTGGGAGCGCTTGATGTCTATGTGAAAATGGCGGGGAACAATGTCTCCACGAACTTTTGTCTGGAGACGGAAGAACTTTTGGATTTTATTTATGACCATATCGAGCTTCTGACAGAACGCTTAAACAAAAAAGGGTATAACTTTACGCCGACCATGACCGTGCGTGAGGAAGGAAAGAACATTGATTTTGAAAAAGACTTTCTCGACGTGGCAAGTCCGGTTGTTCCGGTAAGCAGATATATGTTTGATATCAAGGCGTAAGAATTCGTAACAAATAAGTTATAGGAGAGGAATATGGCGGAGAAAAAGAAAGAAAAACCAAAACAGGCGATTGCTCTTGCCTATAATCCCGGCGACGAGGCGCCGACAATTCTTGCCACGGGCAAAGGAGAACTTGCGGAGCGGATTATAGAAAAGGCAAAAGAAGCGGATGTTCCTTTGTACCGTGACGATAAGCTGGCGGATACGCTGTCGCGTCTTGAAATCGGCGATATGATACCGCCCGAATTGTATAAAGTCGTTGCGGAAATTCTTGTTTTTGTGGACGAGATGGATAAACTGAGAGGCAAAGTCGGCAGGTAGATGAATAAAAGAAAAATTGGAGCGGATTACGAACAGGTGGCGGCAAAGCATCTTAAGGAACTGGGGTATGAATTGATAACAACAAATTACCGCTGTCCTTTGGGTGAGATTGATTTGGTGGCAAAAGACGGGGCAGTCCTTGTGTTTATCGAGGTGAAGTACCGAAAAAGCGGAAGGTGCGGCGATCCGGC
>CAJTZH010000097.1 GCA_910584325.1 uncultured Lachnospiraceae bacterium
CTCCTGACAAAGGAATTAAATCTTGCGACCATTGTATCCTTAAATCCGATAATGGTAGACGGAACAGGCATGTGCGGCGCCTGCCGTGTGTCTGTAGGCGATGAGATTAAATTTGCCTGTGTGGACGGACCGGAATTTGACGGACATAAGGTAAATTTTGACGAGGCAATGAAGAGACAGCAGATGTATAAGACAGAAGAAGGAAGAGCGATACTTAAATTAAAAGAAGGCGATACGCATCATGGCGGATGCGGTAACTGCGATTAATTTAAGGAGTTTACATTTTAGGAGGGTTATCAATGGACGTATTAAAGAAAGTACCTGTAAGAGAACAGGAACCGGATATCAGAAATAAAAATTTTGACGAAGTTTGTCTTGGATATAATATGGAAGAAGCGGTAGAGGAAGCAGCCAGATGCATTAACTGTAAGAATGCAAGATGTATCCAGGGGTGCCCCGTAGCCATTAATATTCCGAAATTTATTTCACAGGTTAAGGATGGGGATGTGAAGGCGGCGTATGATACCATCAGCGAATCATCCGCGCTTCCGGCAGTCTGTGGACGGGTTTGCCCGCAGGAATCACAGTGCGAGGGAAAATGTATCCGCGGCGTCAAGGGCGAGCCGGTTTCCATCGGTAAGTTAGAGCGTTTTGTTGCGGACTGGGCGAGAGAGAATAATGTAAAGCCGTGCGGCTCTTCGACAAAGAACGGTAAGAAAGTAGCAGTTATCGGTTCCGGACCTTCGGGACTGACCTGTGCAGGCGACCTTGCGAAACTCGGTTATGACGTGACGATTTTCGAGGCGCTTCATGAGGCGGGAGGCGTGCTTGTATACGGTATTCCTGAATTTCGTCTTCCGAAAGATACGGTTGTAAAGCAGGAGATAGAGAACGTAGTGGGTCTTGGCGTTAAGATTGAGACGAATGTGGTAATCGGCAAATCCATTACGATAGACCAGCTTCTCTCTGAAGAAGGATTTGACGCAGTATTTATTGGTTCCGGCGCAGGTCTTCCGAAGTTCATGGGTATTCCGGGTGAGAATGCCAATGGTGTATTTTCTGCAAACGAGTATCTGACAAGAAATAATCTGATGAAGGCATTTAAAGATGAATATGACACACCGATTAAGCCGGGTAAGAAAGTAGCCGTTGTCGGTGGCGGCAATGTTGCTATGGATGCGGCAAGAACGGCGCTGCGGCTTGGAGCAGAGGTACATATCGTCTACAGAAGAAGTGAGGAAGAACTTCCTGCAAGAGTAGAAGAAGTACATCACGCAAAAGAAGAGGGCATTATCTTTGACCTGCTCACGAATCCGACAGAGATTCTCGTGGACGAAAACGGCTGGGTAAAAGGTATGAAATGTGTGAAGATGGAACTTGGCGAACCGGACGCGTCAGGCAGAAGACGCCCGGTTGTTGTTGAGGGTTCCGAGTTTGAGATGGAACTTGACACGGTTATTATGTCCCTTGGAACCTCTCCGAATCCGCTGATTTCTTCCACAACAGAAGGCTTGGAGGTCAATAAGTGGAAATGTATCGTGGCGGATGAAGAACTAGGTAAAACGTCCAAGGAAGGCGTTTACGCAGGCGGCGACGCCGTAACGGGCGCAGCGACGGTTATTCTTGCCATGGGTGCAGGAAAAGCCGGAGCAAAGGGCATACACGAGTATTTGAGTAATCAATAACAGAGAAGAATTATGATAAAAGGCGTAATATTTGATATGGATGGTGTGCTTTTTGACACCGAAAAATTATATGAACGCTTCTGGATTGAGGCAGCATCCCGGTATGGTTTTACAATGACCGCAGAGGATGTTGCCTCTGTTCGGAGTACGGACGCGAAACTGGCGTGTAAGATACTAAAACAGCGGCTTGGCGGGACGTTTGATTATGACGCGGTAAAAAAGCTCCGTATCCGTTTAATGCAGGATTTTACACGGTCAAATGGAATTGAAGTCATGGAGGGCGTATACGAACTGCTTGCGTATTTAAAGAAACACGATATCCGGGCAGCGCTCGCTACGGTCAGTAACAGACAGCGCGCGGAAGAATTTTTAAAGCAGGGCGGTATTTCGCAGTATTTTGATTTTATTGTGGCGGGAGATATGGTCGTGAATGCAAAACCGGATCCGGAAATATATCAAAAGGCGGCAAAGGGGTTAGGACTGCCCTGTGAGAGCTGCATTGCGGTGGAAGATTCCTATAACGGCGTGCGTTCAGCATTTCGCGCAGGCTGCAGGGTAATTATGGTTCCTGACCGGGACGTGCCGGATGAAGAAATGCGAAAGAGCTGTTACCGGATTGTAGATCATTGCGCGGAAATAATTCCGTATATTTCCGAACCTTACAAAACTGTCACTCTGCACTTTTAAAATGTCACACATATCAATGGTTGTTTTTCCCCTTTGTGTTAAACTTTCAATATAATATTAAAAAGAAAAGGCACATAGGAGGATAAAAGAGTGAAAAAGGTGATACTGGGTATCAGCGTAAGCCTTATCGGATTACTCATGATACCCACCGGAATACTGCTTACAATGATATACTTTATATGGCATGGTACGGACAAACTGATTCGACTGCTAGAACGGCAGACAGATGAAGCATAAATTAGGATTGGAACAGCTTATCATAGGCGGTATCAACGCTTTGCTCCAAGAGACTTTCGTCAATGTCCGGATATTGTTCGGTCAGAATGGAGCGGATGAGTGCGGTGCGTTTAAAATAAAGTTCTTCCTGCGGCATGTCCGCCTCTTCATTGAAGTCAAATAAAGATGTGGTGATGTTTGTCTCAATATAGTGGTTTAATTCCCGTAGAAACGCTTCTTCGCTGACAGAAGCTTCTTTGATTTTGGCAGCGCTTTTAAAGGAGCTGAAACCGACAAATATAAAGATGGCAAACATTGCGTACATAACGCAGTAAAACAGCACAGAAGAAGCTCCTGATGTTTTATAAATTGTAATGATTCCCAACAGATTAAGCGTAATCAGCGTAATACCTGCTGCGGCAACAATCATAAACATAAGGCCTGTAGACTGATAATCTTTATATTTTTCCTTCTTGGAAACAAAATTGCGGATGCGTTCCGGTTTTTCTTTTTCCGGCTCCGCTTCTTTGGTTTCTTCAAACGTATCATAAGATTCGGATTGTTCTGCAATTTCTTCGTTTTCCGGCTCAATATCAATCGGTTCTTCAAAAACAGCCTCCAGAGATTCCACAAGAGCAGCGCCGCAGTCGGCGCAGTGGGTTCTGCCGTTGATATATTCCGATTTGCATTTTGGACAAAAAGACATAATTTTTACCTTCCTGTAAGTTATTTGTGTCATAGAAAATTGATTTGCGGGTTTTCAATTCTGTGTAGAACACTACAATGATTATATATGAAGATATTCCTTTGCGCAATCATAATTGCTGTGTTAAAATGATTTTATGAAGATTACAATTTTAACGGTAGGCAAAATGAAAGAAAAATTTTATAGAGACGCTGTCGGCGAGTATGAGAAACGATTATCCCGGTACTGTAAGCTGGATATTGTGGAGGTGGCGGATGAAAAAACACCGGAGCGTGCAAGTGAGGCGGAGCGGCAAAAGATTCTTGAAAAAGAAGGAGAGCGGATACTTGCAAATATCAGGGAGAATACCTATGTCATAATTCTGGCAATTGACGGGAAGATGTTAGATTCAGTGGAATTGTCAAAGAAAATCAGCGGGTTGGCGGTATCCGGCGTATCAGATTTGACGTTTATTATCGGCGGTTCTCTGGGACTTTGTGATGAAGTTATGAAACGGGGCGATTTTTTGCTCAGCTTTTCGCCGATGACATTTCCACATCAGTTGATGCGCGTGATTTTACTGGAACAGATATACCGGAGTTATCGGATTGCGAATCATGAACCGTATCACAAGTAAAGGAAAAATTATGTAGAAGAGCAGAAGATTTATTCAAATGCAGTGTTTATGAATATATTTAGCGGGACTGCCGCAATTTGACTACGGACAGTCCCGCTAAAAGTTTGTCAGCCGGAAATAGACGGCAGATTTCCAAGGTTGTTGTTCTCTGTTCCGTCCGGCAATGATTTTAAATATTCGGTGTCTTTTCTGTGGGCAATGCCGACGTTTTTAATTTCCCCTTCTTTTGCGAGGGCAACGCCTTCTTCTTTGGTGACGGTGGAACCGTCCGATAGCTGATATCCGGTAATCCGTCCGCTGCTTTTTACCAGTCCGACAATTTCTTTGGCGTCGCTTTTCGCCTGTGGAATATCGTCCAGTGTGTTTCTTGCGAGCGCTTCGTCAAGAACGTTTTTATCAATATCTTTCATAATCTTATTCATTCCTTTCCTGTTTGTATTTTTTTCTGATTTTCAAATTGCCTGTCATATATAGTTTGTATCGAAGCAGAATATATATACATTTTCACATGGGAATGTTGAAGTACAAAATTGGCAGTGATATAATTAGAGCGATTAAAAAATAATTTACAGGAGGCATGGCGGCATGAAAAATAAAACAGTGAAAATATTGGGTGCCGCCGCTGCGGCGGGTAGTGTGTTTATGGCGTTTGGCTGGCCGTTTTTTGAATTGATGGTTCATGGCAGAAGGAAAGAGGAACCGGTAAAAAAGAAATGGTTCCAGTTGCCGCACATTAAAATCAATCATCCAAGATATAAGTTTGAAAAAGAATATGAGGAAGGCAAGGCATGGTGCCGGGAGCAGAATATGCGGGACTGCTTTATGAAAAGTGCGGATGGTCTGCTGCTGCACGCATACTATTTGCCGGCAGAAAACGCCAAACGGTTTGTCATATTGTGTCACGGTTATAAAGGCAGCGGCTTTGGGGATTTTGCTAATATTGCGAGATTTCTTCATGAGAACGGGTGTAACCTGCTTTTTATCGACGAACGGTGCTGCGGGGTGAGCGAGGGGGAATTTATTACCTTTGGAGCGAAAGAACAGTATGATATACAGCGCTGGGCATATTATATTGATGCGAGGAACAAGAAGAAACTTCCTCTTTATCTTTACGGAATGTCTATGGGCGCGGCGTCGGTGCTGATGGCATCTGGGCATGAGTTACCTTTGCGTGTCAGGGGACTGATTGCGGACTGCGGATTTCAGTCAATGAAAGGGCAGCTTAGGGATATCGCGGCAAACTGGTTTCATCTGCACTGGGTCGAATTGCTGTTATTGCGGGTGGATTTGTTTTGCGGCGTTCTGGCAGGGTTTCGCATGAAGGAAGCGGACACAAGGCAGGCGATAGCAGTAAATCAAAAACCGGTTTTGTTTTTTCATGGTTCCAAGGATACCTATGTCAAGCCGCTCAATTCGAGATTTAATTATTCTTTGTGCCGCGCGCCGAAAGAGCTTGTGGTTATACCCGACGCAAGACATCTATGCAGTGCGTATGAAGCGCCGAAACTGTACCGGAAGAAACTTTTAGGTTTTTTTGCGCAGTACGATTGGGACAGCAGAATCGTTTGATACAATTTTAAGGAATTTATGAGAAGAACTCCGTAAAAAGGGGTTCTTTTTTCTTGGAGAAAAACAGGTTTCCGGTTTGTTATTTTTTTATCAGTTATTGGTCAATTTGATACAAACTGTCTGTTAAGTCGTTTAGGGGGTAGAAAGCAAAATCGAAATGTGATAAGGTCTTATTCGAAGGAAAAAAACAGGAGGTTATCCATGAGAGAATATTATCCTTTAACGGCAGCGCAGAAGCTGCATTACAACTGGATTCGAAACTACAAGACACAGCAGGTATCGGGTGTCAGCGTTGTGGCGTCTTTAAAGGCGGAACTGGATTTCGGTCTTTTAAAGAAATGTATTCAGTTAGAATTTGAGCGATACGGATGCATGAGAATCCGTTTTACAAAGCCTGATGAAAACGGGGAGATAAAGCAGTATATTGTGAAGAAAGACAGCAGAGATATTCCACTGAAAGATTTGTCGGGCATGAGCCTTTCTGAGGCGGATCATCTGATGCAGCAGTGGGCGTATGAGACGTTTGACGGGGATGACATTCCGCTGTGTGATGTGACAATGGTCAAACTTGCGGAAGGCTATAACGGATTTTTTATTCATATGGACCACAGACTGATTGATTCCTGCGGTTTGGTAGTGATGATAAATGATTTAATGCAGCTTTATACGCATTATCGTTTCGGCTCCGCATATCCTGACGATTTGGCGGATTTTGAAGAGGTTTTGAAAAAAGATTTGAGCAGAGCGAACGGCGAGAAACGGTTTGCCAAGGATAAGAAATTCTGGGACGACCAGCTCGACGCATTGGGCGAGCCGCTGTATTCCGACATACAGGGACCTTCTGTTCTGGAAGAGGCAAGAAAGCTTCATGGCAACGATAAACTGAGAGCGGCGGATATCGAGTTAAAGAACCTGTTTGTAGAAGTAAAGGATTATATTCTGGAGCCGGAGCCGACAAGGAATCTGATAGATTTTTGCATGAACCACCAGCTTTCCATGACGAATCTTTTATTGCTGGGTATCAGAACATACTTGTCAAAAGTGAATAACGGTCAGGAAGATATCACAATTGAGAACTTTATATCAAGACGCTCCACTCATGACGAATGGACATCAGGCGGAAGCAGAACGATTATGTTCCCATGCAGAACGGTCATTTCTGCGGAAACGGAATTTCTGGCGGCGGCTTATGAGATTCAGAATACGCAGAACCGCATTTACATGCACAGCAATTATGACCCGGCGCTGATTAAGGAAGAGATGAGAAGACGGTATAAAACGCCGGAAAATACGGTTTATGAAAGTTGTTACCTCACCTATCAGCCGATGCCGGTGAAGCTGGATAATCCGCATCTGGTCAACGTGGCGCAGCATTCGAAATGGTTTGCGAACGGCGCGGCAACGAAGAAAATGTACTTAACGGTCTCTCATACGGCAAACGGGGGCATGAATTTCTCTTACCATTATCAGACGGCTCATCTGAACGAACATGATATGGAATTATTATACTATTACATGATGCGCATTTTGTTTAAAGGCATCGCGGAGCCGGACATGAGTATCGGGGAAATTATGAATCAGGTATAACATAAAAAAATCAATTTTGGAGGAAAACTATGACACGGGAAATGCAGTTTAAAACAATCGTAGCACAGTATTGTGAGGTAAAACCGGAGGATATGACAAACGATATGAGATTCCGGGAAGATTTGGGATTCAGTTCTTTAGACTTTATGTCGTTTCTCGGCGAACTGGAAGATACGTTTGACGTGGAACTGGAAGAGGAAGACGCGTTAAAGGTTCTGACCATCGCGCAGGCGCTGGAGCTGTTGGAAACAATATAATGTCAAAAGCGGGAGGAAAAAGATGAGTATGCTGATTCGTGATATGTTAGAGGAAAGCGGAAAAAAGTTTTCAGGGATTATCGCAGTAAAATGGCTCGAAAAAAAGGAAATTCGCGAGAGAAGTTATCATGAACTGACGGAAAATGTAACGGCGGTAAGAAAAGGTTTACTTGAAAATGGTTTTTGCGGCAGACACATCGCCTTGATTGGAACAAGTTCTGTAGAGTGGATTGAGAGCTATCTGGGCATTATAACCGGTAATATGGTTGCCGTACCTCTTGACGCGGCACTTCCGGGTGAGGATTTGATTGAGCTTATTAACCGTTCCGATTCCGAAGCGCTCTTTTTAAGTCCAAAGTGCAAGACGCTTTTGAAGAGCATTCTTGCGGAATGTCCGAAATTAAAAAACATTTGGATGCTGGAGGAAGAAACAGATGTCCGTGCTGAGAAAACGGCATCTTTAGCAGAATTAAAAGCAGCTTCCAAGAAAAATGATACGGATGTGGAGCGTGCAAAACCGGACGATATCGCGACAATAATTTTTACGTCCGGTACAACGGGAAAAAGCAAGGGCGTTATGCTGACGCAGAATAATCTGGCTGAAAATGTCATTGCGGTCAATTATTCGAGAGAGCCGGGAACTGTTATGTTAAGCGTACTTCCGATTCATCATGCGTTCTGTCTGGTGATGGACTGGCTGAAAGGATTTTCACTGGGAGCGACGGTCTGCATCAACGATTCGCTTTTACATATGGTAAAAAATATGGGTGTGTTTAAGCCGGATGTGATGCTGATGGTTCCGCTGATGTTGGAGACGATTTACAAAAGACTGTCTGCTGCGGTTCCGCTGATTCCGAAAAAGATTCTGGCAGCGAAAGTATTTGGCGGAAATCTCAAGATTATCTTTACGGGCGGCGCGCACCTTGACCCGTTTTATATTGATAAATTCGCCGAATACGGCGTGGAAGTTCTGGAAGGATACGGGATGTCAGAGTGTTCTCCGGTTATCAGCTGTAATCTGCCGGATGAGCACAAAGCAGGTTCCATTGGAAAACCGCTTTCTAATGTGGAGGTTGCCTTTGAGGACGGTGAGATTCTGGTGAAGGGAAGCAGCGTGATGAAAGGGTATTATCAGATGCCTGACGAGACGGCGCAGACCTTAAAAGACGGATGGCTGCACACGGGAGACAAGGGGTATCTGGACGAGGACGGATTTTTGTTTATTAACGGACGCATCAAAAATCTGATTATTCTTTCCAACGGAGAAAATATTTCGCCTGAGGAAATCGAGAATAAATTAGCGCTGGGAAAGCTTGTGGGCGAGGTCATTGTAACGGGCGAAAATAACGGACTGACTGCGAGAATTTATCCGGATCAGGATGTTGTGGCGGCTAAAAAAATGAGTGAAGAGAAGATTCAGACGGAGCTGCAGGCATTTTTAGATAAATATAATAAAACGCAGCCGACATACCGTCAGATTACGGGTCTGGTTGTGAGAAAAAATCCGTTTGCCAGAAATACGACAAAGAAAATTAAACGGCAGGAAGCCATGATAGACGAGGCGCCGCTCCCTACGAAATAAAGGGGAGCATGCCTGC
>CAJTZH010000098.1 GCA_910584325.1 uncultured Lachnospiraceae bacterium
AGTCAGCTTATTTATAATATCACTTCCATTTTAGGAAGTCAACATCTTTTTTGCAAAATTTTTCATTTTTTTTCAAAAAATTTAAAAATATATAATAATGCCCAAAAATGCCGTCTTTCCACATCACTTCCCGTAAAAATTTGTACTCACATGACGGCTGTGCGAACTGAACGATTACGGTCCTCCGTCAAAAAGACATTGTTTCCCTAATCCGTCTGAGAGGCTCCTATAATAACAAAGATTCCCGTCTTTTTATCATACGCTGACCAAAGTCCTGTCCCCCACCATTCTTTACCGTCGTCAAAATAATCCGAAAAATCATCATTCCAACGATATACCTCCGTATCTTCTTTAAATGGAAACAATACATCATTAAACTTAATAAAATCTGATGTAATGTAGGGCACACCGTAAGGTGGTTCCAAAAAAGCATACCAATAAGGTATCGGCTGCGGTATGCCAAAACAACGATTACCGGCAGGTCTGCTGTTGTAATAATCATCCTTTGAAAGCTGTAACAATTCCTCTATCGTGCAAAATGATGCCGACATTTTATCCTCTTCAACGTTCACTTTTAAATTGTAATGATTTCCAACTACAGTTCTTTCATTTAAAATATTGAACGCCTCAATAACTGCTTTTTTATGTGTCTTTACACCTGCATATTCTTCTTCTGACAAAAGAATTACATAATCTAGAGGAATTGCCTTATATGTATGATTTAATAATTCATATATTTTATGTTCTTTTAATTCTAACATACTTCACTTTTCTCCATAAAATCGCAATCTGATTACTTCTCAACAGCCAAATTGCAGTTTATGTTTTCACTCTCTATAATTTCTCTGACCTTGATTATAAAATTCTTATCTCCCAGTTGCAATGCATACTTATAAACAATCCAATAAAATGACTGACCGCGGCAAGCGCAAAGAACCGCTCACGAATCGCTTCGTGCGGCGGCTCCTTTTGGCGTCTGTACCGATATCGTCAAAATTACTTTCTGCTATAATATAGATTTCAATTTTTCACTCTCAATATCAATCACCTTTTTATCGAGTCTCAAAAACAGGATTTCCACCTGCGGAACGGAATATCCCGCCGCGACTGACGGTCTTTCCCATTTGTTATCAAGATCAAACCATTTACACACTTTTTCCGAGGAAAACGGTAAAAACGGCGACAGTAAAACCGCCAGACCGGCGATAATCTGCACACATTGATATAGTGTATTTTCACAGGCGGTTTTGTCGGTAGTTCTTGTAATCCATGGCTGATTTGCATCAAAAAACTTATTCGCGCTTCTTACAAACTCAAATATTTCATCAAGTGCGTCCTTAAACACGCCGTTTTCAATCTGCCTGCCGACAGACGCAAATAAATTCTCTATTTGCTGGTTGATTTGTGGATTTTCTGTTCCGCATGGTACTGTTCTGTCGTAATACTTCTCAATAAACGCTAACGTACGATTGACAAAATTACCATACGCTCCCAAGAGTTCCCCGTTGTGGCTATGAACATATTCTCTCCATGAAAAATCAGCGTCTTTCTTTTCGGGACCGTTTGCCAGAAAATAATAACGAATGGAATCCGCCTCGTAATTTTTTAAAAGGTCTTTAACCCAAATCGCGTAATTCCTGCTGGTGGATATTTTTCTTCCTTCCAAAGTCATATACTCACTGGATACAATCGAATCCGGCAAATGCCATTCTCCTGCATTTGCCAGTAAAAGCGCGGGCAAAATAATCGTATGGAACGGAATATTGTCTTTTCCGTGCACATAATAGTGTTTTGCCTCTCTTCCCCACAGTTCATGAAAATTTGCGCCTCTTTTTTCTGCCGCCGTTTTGCTGGCAGACAAATACCCCAGCACATTTTCCGCCCATATATAAATCGTTTTCTTTTCATAACCGTCTTTTGGGACTTGTATTCCCCACTCCAAATCTCGGGTGAGGGCGCGGTCCCTTAAACCGTCGTCTATATATCTGTTTGTAAATGTAATCGCGTTTTTTCTCCATTGCGGATGATTATCAACCAAAGCCTTTAATTCATCTTTCAGTTTCGTAATGGCAATATACAAATGTTTTGTATTTTTGAAGCTGACGGATTTTTTGCATATTGCGCAAATCGGCTCCGCTAACGCCTCCGGTTCAAGAACCGTACCGCAGACATCGCATTGGTCGCCTCTGGCGTCGTTTCCGCATTTCGGACATTTTCCCAATACAAAACGGTCAGCCAGAAATGTTTTGCAGCTTTCACAGTATGCCTGTGGAGCTTCCTTTTCATAAACATAAGGGCTTTCATATAATTTTTTATGAAATTCTTTTACAAACGCTATGTGCTCTTTTGCCGATGTTTTGGTATAAACGTCATAACTAAATCCCAGCTTGTTAAAACACTCCACAAATTCTTCGTGATAAAAATCACTGACTTCCCGCGGCGTCCGCTTCTCCTGCTTTGCCCGAATTACCACAGGTGTTCCGTGACAGTCGCTTCCCGATACAAAAAACACGTTATCTCCAACCGCTCTATGGTATCTCGCCAGTACGTCTCCCGGCAGCAAGCCCGCAATGTGCCCGATGTGCAGTGAACCGTTCGCGTACGGCCACGCACCGCCAATTAAAATATTTCTCATAGTTCATACCTCATTTCCAAATTTTATTGTGATAACTTACTCTGTTTAACCATAATTCCCATGGTCATTTCTTTTTGTGCAATAAAAAAGCCCTCCTCTCTGAAAAATTTCTTTTTCAGGGACGAGAGCAGATGCTTCGTGTTACCACCCTAAATTCACCTATACCTCACGATACAAGCCTTATCAACTACGGACCAGATAAAAAATAATTCGTCGATAGTCTATCACTGTAACGGGTGAACCCGTCGCAGCCTTGGCATCATCGCTTCGGTGCGCGGCTCCGAGACCATTTTCGGCAGTTCCTTCTGTATCCGTTCTCACCAATCCGGACTCTCTGTATCATATCTAACTACGTACTCTTCTCTTCACAGCCTTTATAATATTACATTGTATGGCTAATCTTCTGGTTTGTCAATATATTTACACAAACCGTTGATTAACGCACTGTCTCATAAAACGAATAATCTATTATTCCAATAGCTCCTTTGAAATACCATGATAAGTTCCTGCTCCGGCAGATAGTATTTTTTTATGCGTATTTCCTCAACAAGTTGTCTTACAAATTTACCTCAATAAAGCAGTCACGCCATACTTTTCTACAAACTCCTGTGCCGGAACCGGACGGCTGTAGTAAAATCCCTGTACCGTATCGCAGCCGTAAGAAGCAACCAATTCAAGCTGTTCCTTATTCTCTATTCCCTCAAATACAATCTTGTAATGAACATCGTTTAACATAGTAATCAACGATTTGATAACGGCGCGCCCCTTATCGGTATTTAATGATTCTCTTGCAAATACGCCGTCAAGCTTGATGATATCTGCCGGAATATTAGCAATCTGGTTTAAGTTTGAATAGCCCGCCCCAAAATCATCAACGCTAATCTGAAATCCTTCTGCCCGAAGACAGCTTATGGTCTTAACAATACAGGAAAGGTCGTTGACAAAGGTAGATTCCACCAATTCGAACTCAATCAAGCCGGGGTCAATCTGATACTGCTTTTGCAGCTTAAAAATATTTTCCGCAAATTCAAGACTGGTAAATTCCTGCTTGGAAACATTGACGGATATGGCATATACCTTTTTCCCGGCGTTAAGACACTTCCGCTGGAAGGCAAATACCTTCTCAATCATAATCTTATCCAGACGGTCAATCAGACCAATCCGCTCAAGCACCGGAACGAAACGACCGGGCATAATAATGCCGCCCTGCCCGTCACGCATTCTTACAAGCGCCTCTCCGCCTACAACACTATTTTTTGAAATAGATACCTTCGGCTGTATGTACAGTTCAATGCCTCCGTTTGCAGACGAACGGATAAACATATTGGACATATGCATGTTTTCATAATGAGCTTTACAGTTGTTATCGGTAAACACCTGACAATTCGTATGAAATGTACCCTTAATCGCTTTTTTGGCAAGATTCGCCCTATCAGTCGCCATTCGGACGTCGATATTCCTGTCTTCATAAAAATAGATTCCGACATACACATGATTATAAACCAACGGGTAGCGTGTAGAAAGCATATATTCAAATTCATGGCTTTTCTGTGTCAGATAGGATATCAGTTCCTCCTTGGACATTCCTGTCATGTCATAGACACCCCGGAACTGGTCAAATCCCATGCCGTATGCAACCAGACAGAGGGGTTCGTTAATAAAGAAAAAAGAAGCAATGTCCTCCATTACTTTATCGCCTTCCTGCATACTGTAAAAATCATTAATATATTTAAAATTACTGATATCCAGAGCAATAAAAGCCAGCGTCTTCTCATTGTCTTCGACCAGAGAAACGGCTTTACTGATAAATTGATTATTTCCGGACTGGATCGTATAAAAATTATTCATAGGCACCTCCAATAGTATAAGGAGTATCCATTCGTTCTTATACTTTCATTTTACTATTCTATTGCAATTAACTCAACTCTTTTTTCGCACATTTCTACACAAAATCATTCTTTTGCCAAATTAAGCAATGGCAGCAGAACGTCAATTTTCATTGATTGAATGCTTCTCTTTACATACCGTTATTCCCATGTATATACATCCGTAATTCTTCTGTCGCGCCTTCTCCTAAAACCATGCACAGAAAATCCCATCCGTACCGCTCATAGAAAGAATCATGGTCCGTTACGAGATACAGCGTGTCAATCCCGTATTCTTTCATATCCTCACAGACAAACCGCAGTAACCTTCCCGCGATTCCCCGACAGCGGTATTCTTCTTCCACATACACGGCGCAGACATTCGGTGCCAAATCCGGGCGGTTGTGAAAGTCATTTTCAATCACACCCAGTCCTCCGGCTATCTTGTCCGAATCCATGGCAAGATACCATTGCGGAACCGCGCCGTTTCCGCTAAGACAGTCTTCCATACTGTCCAGATATGCATTCAGCGGAATATTCCATTTCAAATGAAACCATTCCGCCGCCTGTTTTACTAAATTACTATGTTCTCTCAACTTTATGCATTGAATCATCTCGCTTCCTCCACGGCTAAACGGTTACAATGATATCCCAAAGTCCGTCCAAATCTTTTACAATAAAATCCGCGCCGTACTGTGTAAATTCCTCACGGCTCCCGTACCCCCACAAAACGGCAGCGCAGGCAACGCCGCATTCCTTCGCGCCGCAGATGTCATGCAATCTGTCGCCGATCATCAGCACTTTGGATTGTTCTTCGATGTCACAGCGGCAAAACGCGTCCCTTATGACGTCTGCTTTTGTTTCATAGCCTGCGTCAAGACGGCTGCCGCACATACAATGAAAATACTTTGCCAAGTCAAAATGCTCCATAATCTGTACTGCGTAATGCTCCGGTTTGGACGTCGCAAGCACATGTTTAAAGCCGTTTTTTGCGCACTTATCCAAAAGCTCCGGTATGCCCGGATAAACCTTGTTTTCAAAGATACCTTTTTCTCCGAAGTATTCTCTGTAATACGTCACGCCAAGATGCGCCGTTTCCTCGTCAAAACCATAGTATTTTTTAAAAGATTCCAGAAGCGGCGGTCCGATAAACGGATACAGCACGCTTCTGTCCGCAATCTCAATATTAAACTTTTTTAACGCGTACATGACGGAATTCGTAATACCGATTCCCGGGTCCGTCAGCGTACCGTCCAAGTCCCAAAACAAATATGATACATCCACTACTCATTTTCTCCCATATCAGACGATGAAGCAGAAAACGATTCGTCAATCTCTCTTGCTTCCACAGTAATCTCTTCGTCTTTGTTAACCTTATATAAATTCTTCGCAATCCAGAACGTCGTAATCAGGTCCGTCACTCCGCTGAAAACCAGTCCCAGTCCAATCAGCATAATCAACGTTGTCAACGCGGAAAACGGATTGAATACCAGAACAATGCCAAAGAAAATATTCAAAACCGCAAACGCAAGCACTGCCGTCGAGCCCTGATACTGCATTTTCCGAAGTCCGATAGCGTTCTGGAGCTTTGTGATGCCGCTCACCAAAACGACAATGCCAAGCAAAACAGGAATAATCGATACTACGCTGTTCACTCTGGCAAAAACAAAAATACTGGCAAGCACCAGAACCGTTCCGATGACCAGTTCATTTCCGACAAAACTGTAAGCTGCCTCCTTAACAATAAAACGGTAAAGAAAGCTTAATCCCACAATCAGAATTACGGTTGCGAACGCGTATCCGATTGTTGTTGCTGTAGGCGCTGGAAAAAAAGTCAGTATCAGTCCTACAATAATATACATAGTTGATGTAATCACCGCATTCCTCTTCATTTCTTTCAAAATTTCCATTGTCCTATCCTCCGTTTCTTATACCTTAAAAATACTTCCTCCGATAAATTCCCTGATAATGGAATTTTTTGGAATATCCTCACTGTTAATTCCAAGAAAATAATCGAGGAACTTCAGCAGCCTCTTCGCCTCGTAGTATTCCGGCTCCTCCTTACTGATTCCAAAAAGCAGCGGCTCCGCCTCCTGTTTTAAGACCGCCAGTTCATAAATCAGCGCGGAATTAAACATCGCGTCGGCTTCCTCCTGATACGGGAAAATATTTTCCTCCTCGCCGCGCCTTACGGATTCCCACATGCCAAGCGTCCTCGCTGCACTCGAACCGCGTGTTCTCGCGTCGCGGACCATACGGCGGATTAACCTGCCGTCCGTTGTCGGTATACGGTTATGTTCGTCAATATTTAACTGTGTCAGCGCGCTGATGTAAATTTTGTATTTATTCTCTCTTGGAACGCTCTCCGACAGCTTGTCATTCAGACAATGAATTCCTTCAAAAATAAGAATGTCGTCCTCGCCAAGCGTTAGTGTATTTCCCTTAAATTCTTTTTTGCCGATTTTAAAATTAAAAGACGGAAGTTCCACTGTTTTTCCTGCCAGCAAGTCTGTAAGCTGTTCATTAAACAGCGCAATGTCAATCGCTTCCAGGCATTCGAAATTGTAATTGCCGTCCGCGTCTTTCGGCGTCTGCTCACGCTCCACAAAATAATTGTCCACCTCGATTGTATGCGGCTTTAAACCGTGCGCCTTTAATTGTACCGCCAATCTGTGCGAAAATGTCGTCTTTCCAGAAGAAGACGGTCCCGCAATCATAATAAACTTTTTATCCGGCTTAGACGCGATATCCTCCGCAATATCCGCTATCTTCTTTTCCTGGAGCGCTTCCTGCACAAGAATGAGTTCGCTGATATTACCGGAAGCAACGGCGTCGTTTAACGCGCCCACCGTATCGACATTTAACATGGTACCCCATCTTGCGGATTCTTTTAACACCTGAAAGAGCTTGTGCTGCGGATTAAATTCCGGAACAACATTCGGTTCGTTCTTAGTCGGAAGCTGCAAAACAAAGCCTTCATCATAAGGAAAGAGGTCAAATGTGTCAAGCATTCCTGTAGACGGCGCCATATAGCCGTAATTATAATCCTCGTATCCGTTTAATTCATAAATATTCACGCGGGATACACGTCTGTATTTAAATAACTTCACTTTATCATACATCCCGTGTTTGCGGAAAAGCTCCCGCGCTTTTTCCGTATTCATGCTCCGCTTTTTAATCGGCAAATCGAGGCTGACAAGCTCGAGCATCTTCAGTTTGACTTCCAGAAGGAACTCTTCCGTGACCTTCAAATCACCTTCAACAACACAGTAGTATCCTTTGCTTAAAGAATGTTCCACGCAGACTTTCTTTACTTTTCCTTCCGGTACGACGTCATAGAGCGCGGAAAGCATCAGCATGCATACGCTTCGCTTATATGTAAGATTTCCAATCACCGTATCCGTCGTGACAAACTCCACGTTAGCGTCGTCGGGAACTTCCTTGAACAGTTCCGTCAGTTTTTTGTTGACCTTTGCGAGAATAATGTCATGCTCAAAATCTTTCTTTGCGTATTTGGCAAGTTCCAGTAATTGTTTTCCCATAATTCTTCTCCTTTATCTATACTATTTTATAAGGTACTCCTGCCTTACAAGTTACCATTCGTACGTCGCTGCATTCTCTCTCCAGATATTTTGCCATATAATCAATAAAAATGTATTCCAGCCCGTAATGCCCGGCGTCCACCACCGTCAGTCCCGCCTCCACGGCATCGATGCCGTCATGGTGTCCAATATCACCCGTAATCAGCAAATCCGCCCGTTTTTGCAGCGCATGTTCCGCCATGCCTTTTCCCGAACCCGGTGAAATTGCCACTCTTTTTACTATTTTATCCGTCGCGCCGTAAACTATGACATTTTCCAGTTCAAAGCTTGCTTTTAATTTCTCAATCCACGTCTTTGCAGTACTTTCATAAACATCGGAAACCCTGCCGATTCCTTCCGGAATACCGTCCGTTACCGCCGTTACTTCCAATACCTCCGGTGCTTCCAGTCCAAGCATGGACGCCGCAAGCTGTGCCATCACTTTTACATCAAAATTCGTATGTACCGCGTAGCAGTTAATTCCGCTCCTGATTAACTTCATCAGGCGTTTCCCCACGGTATCCTGCGTATTAATTTTGCTGATTTTCCCAAAAATCAGCGGATGATGCGTTATCAGAAGATTTGCCTTCTGGGCGATGGCGGCGTCAATTACCTCGTCGGTAGCATCCAAAGCCACGACAATACCGTAAATTTCCGCATCCGCATCTCCTACAATCAGTCCCGGATTATCCCACGGACACGCCGCAGACAACGGACATATTTTTTCGATTATCTCTATAATTTTTTTACATTCCATAATATAAAAACCCTTCTTTTACACAGTCCATTTCTTCCGTAAGCTCTGTCCTGCGC
>CAJTZH010000099.1:0-1293 GCA_910584325.1 uncultured Lachnospiraceae bacterium
TAAGGCTTGACAGTCTTGATGAGCTGAATATGGAAGAACTGACGGAAGAAGAGCGTATTGTCATGGATATGATGGCAAGCGAGGGAAATCAGATTAATTTTACAGCATAAAGGAGTGATAGTTTATGGCAGTTGTACAGGGCATTGATGCAGACGGAAATCTTATTGAAAAGCCGTCCTATTACAATTCAACAAGTTCAGGTAAGACAAAGAGCAATGATTCGTTGGATAAGACAGCATTTTTGCAGCTTCTGGTAGCTGAGATGAAATACCAGGATCCATTGGAGCCGTCTTCCAATACGGATTATGTTGCGCAGCTCGCTACATTTTCACAGGTTGAATCAATGCAGAATATGCAGCTTACTTATCAGCAGCAGCAGGGTGCGCTCCTGACAGGCAAGCCGGTTATTATGAGAACGGAGCAGGCCAACGGAGAAACAGGTTATATCTGCGGACGAGTAGAGTATATGGTAACGGAGGATTCCAAAGTTTATTTATCAATTAACGGCGCGTTATATGATATTGATGATTTGGATACTGTTCTTGAAGAAGATTATTATCAGAATGTTGTGTTAAAGGGTGAAGACTCGGGAGATAAGACAGAAAAACCGGGAGATACAACGCAAAAACCGGGAGATACAACGGATAAGCCGGACGGCGATACAGAAAAACCGGGAGATACAACGCAGAAACCTGATAAAACAGAGTAACCAGTGATTCGGTAGAATAGAGGTAGATTTTATGGATAGATTAAGTAATTTTACTTCCATAGAACAGGTTGCAGGACAATATATAAACCATAAAGTTTCCAACACAAAGAATACGGATAACGCAGCTTCTTTTGAAGAAGTGTTAAGCAAACAGCGTTCGATTGCCCAGATACTTGACGGACAGAATATAGACATTGGACGCCTGAAGTTTTCAAAACATGCTGGAAACAGGCTTGCAGAGAGAAATATTAATCTTACTGACGAGCAGATGGAGCGGTTGGAAAATGGAGTTTCAAAAGCCGGTTCAAAGGGAATTAAAGAATCACTTGTAATTCTTGACAATTACGCGTTTATTGTAAACACCAACAACAATACGGTGATTACAGCGATGAATCAGGGTTATGAGGAAGAAAATATTTACACAAACATAGATGGAGCCGTTATTATTTAGCTGGACCGTATGGAAGCGAAATGACCCCGAATGCCTGACGGGTCACAAACGGAATACATTCTATGACAGTAGAATGGAGGAATTTAATTATGATGAGATCATTGTATTCTGGTGTTTCCGGACTTCGTGTACA
>CAJTZH010000099.1:1303-8734 GCA_910584325.1 uncultured Lachnospiraceae bacterium
GATGGACGTAATCGGTAACAATATTGCCAATGTAAATACTACGGCATATAAGTCGAGTAACGTAACGTTCAGTGAAGTGTTTTATCAGACGACACAGTCTGCTTCCGGTGCAAATGCCGCATCGGGAAAGGGCGGTACCAATGCAAAGCAGATTGGTCTTGGTTCAAATGTAGGCGCAATCAGCAGTACGATTACCTCTGAGGGTGCGAACCAGAGAACAGATAACGCCTTTGATTTAAAGATTAACGGAGAAGCGTTCTTTGTTGTGCAGAGTAACGGAAAACAGCTCTTTACGAGAGCAGGTAATTTTAAGCTGGATGATTATGGATATCTTACGACTCCAACCGGCGCGCTGGTAATGGGATGGCAGATTAATCCGGATACCGGGGAAATTAAAAAAGATACTGTTTCTCCGCTGCAGCCAAAGAGCAGTGATTTTATGTATACGATGCCGGAGGCAACAACGGCATATACCGTAACGGGTAATATCAATAAAAACGATACGAACTTTTTAAATAAGGACCCGATACCGATGAGTGTACATTTCTATGACAGCCTCGGAAATGAATATACGGCAAACATCAATGTAAATCAGTCTCCGACTGACGTAAATCAGTATACCCTTACGATGGGCGATATTTACTGCAATAACAAGAAAACAAACCTCATGATTGCCGATGCAAATCTCGGAACGATTTCATTTGACCCAAATACTGGTAAACCAACCGGCGGAACACAGGACCCGGTTACGGGAGACACAATTTTCCAGTTCCAGATTGGCGGACTTTCTGCTGCGGCAGACGCGGCGGCATTGGGAGTAACGCAGGAGGAATGGGATAAGATGTTCATTGCCTCATCGGCCATGACGTTTGAGACGATTACGGTTGATTACAGTGGTCTGACTTCTCTTGCAGACGAGACAAATCCGGGCGGTGACTTCGGTATTAAAGGTCTTGGCGGTGGTAAACCTGTTGGTAAACTGAACGGTATTTCTGTTGCGCCGGACGGAACCATCAATGGTTCTTACAGTAACGGTGACACAAAGATTCTTGGACAGATTGCAGTGGCAACATTTGTCAATCCGGCAGGTCTTTCCAAAGAAGGAGATAATTATTATGCGGCGACACTGAATTCCGGTATGTTTGACGGAATTGGTGTGTCGGTAAATGCTGCCGGCGGTTCGATTAACGCTGGTGTTCTGGAAATGTCCAACGTTGATTTGTCTCTGGAATTTACGGAGATGATTACCACACAGAGAGGTTTCCAGGCAAATTCAAGAATTATTACGGTTTCCGATACATTAATTGAGGAGCTTGTTAATCTGAAGAGATAGTAAAAAGGTACTTTATGCGGAGGCGAAACAAATTTTATGTTTGTTTCGTCTCTGTCTTGTTTTTCTGAAAAATATGTGGTACAATATGACATGGTTATGTGATAATTACATAAATACTGTATCCTTAAGGGGGTAAATGCTATGATAGAACTCACAAGACTAAATAACAGCCAGATTATGATTAACTGTGATTTAATTGAGACTGTGGAGGAGAATCCCGATACGGTGATTACGCTGACAACGGGAAAGAAGTTTGTGGTGAAAGAGAGCAGACAGGATATCAGAAATTTGGTCATATCATATAAGCAAAAAATTATGAAATTTGAATAATACATAGGCGGTGAAAACAAATGGATTTAGCAACTCTGATAGGTATTATAGCAGGGTTTGGACTGGTTCTTTACGGTATTGTCGATTCGGCAGGCACGGTGACTGCTATCTGGGAGAGTTTTGTTGACGTTCCGTCGTTCGTTATTACGTTCGGGGGTACGTTTACGGCAATTCTGACTTCATACCCATTGAAAGTGTACCTTTCCAATTTTAAAACGGCAGCTCAGGTATTCAAAGTACCAAAATTTGACGAGAACGGTACGATTACCAAGATTATCGAACTGTCAAATGTGGCGCGTAAGGAAGGCTTGCTTGCACTCGAAGAATTGGGAAGTAATCTGGAAGACGAGTTTATGAAAAAAGGTATCCTTCTTATTGTGGATGGTACGGAGCCGGATTTGGTGCGCAGCATTCTCGAGACAGAGCTGTCCTGTGTGGAATCCCGTCATAAGGCAGTTATCGGGTTTTGGGAGAACATGGCCTCTATGGGTCCTGCATGGGGTATGATTGGTACACTGATTGGTCTTGTTAACATGCTTAAGAATCTGGAAGACGCTTCCACTATCGGACCGAATATGGCGGTTGCCCTTCTTACAACATTATATGGTTCACTCATTGCAAACTGGGTTGCGACACCGATTGCAAACAAGATGAAATATAATACAGATATGGAAGTTCAGCTAAAAGAAGTAACGATTGAAGGTCTTCTTTCAATTCAGGCAGGTGAGAATCCGCGTGTTATTGAAGAGAAATTAAAGTCCTTTATTGCACCGAAGGAAAGAGCTGCACTCGGTCAGGAAGAGGGCGGAGGTGAATAAATTTGGCTAGAAAGAAACAGGAAGACGCGCCAAAAGGTTCTCCGGCGTGGATGTCTACTTTTAGTGATTTGATGAACCTGCTTCTTTGTTTTTTCGTGCTTTTGTTCTCTATGTCGACTGTAGATGCGGAGAAATTTCAGCAGGTTATGGCGTCAATCCAGTCCAGTTTCAGTATTCTGCCAAGCGGTGGTTCCGCGCTTGATGACGGCGTTTTAATATCAAGCGGTGTAAGCCAGTTGTCGGAACTTAGCCAGTTTTATACCAGTATGGGTATGAATACGGATGGAGAGACGGATACGAACGACAAGGATACGGAAGCGCACGAACAGGTGGAAGCCGAAAAGTTAAAAGAATCAGAGGCGATGGCGGAATATATCGAGCAGCAGTTAGAGAATTATAACCTCACTGACGAAGTGGAGCTGATTACAACATCATCGTACGTCTCGTTGAATATGAACGGAGGGATTTTGTTTGACTCCGGTAAAGATGAACTGAGACCGGAAGTGCTGGAAATATTAGACAGCATCAGCCTGATTCTGCTTGACTATGACGGTTATGTGATTGAAGTTGTAGGACATACGGATAATGTTCCGATTCACTCGGCAAAGTTTCCGGATAATACGATGCTGTCCATGTGCAGGGCATATTCCGTATACAAGTATTTTGTGGATGTGTGCGGTGTCGACCCGGTATATATGAAGAGTTCAGGACGTGGTGAAAACGTTCCGGTTGCCGATAATTCGACGGCAGAGGGAAGAGCGCAGAATCGGCGTGTCGAGATAAAAATTTATAATTCCTTTACAACAAATTAAGAAGGAGAAGCTATGAAAAAGAATACATTGACTATCATTATTTTGACATTGACAGTAATTAATCTTGTTTTGAATGTTCTGATTATTTTCTCGGTACTGCCTATGGCAGATAAGACAAATAATCTGATTACTAAGGTTGCGGAAGTGGTTGACCTTGAGATTGCGCCGCAATTTAAGACGGATGAGCCCGCGCTTAATGTGGGGGACATTGATTCGCGTACCATAACGACTGCTGACGGAAGCACGAAACATACCGTTTCCGTTCCGGGTTCCGACGGTAAAAATCATTATGTTGTCACGGGTGTGGTTGTATCGCTTGATGCAACGCATGAGGATTATAAAAAATATTCCGAAGGCTTTGATAATTCAATGGCTTTAATCAGCAGTAAGGTTGATTCGGTGATATCCTCATACACCTACGAAAATGTACTCGCATCTAAGAATGAGATACAGGAACAGCTTTTGCAGGAAGTACGTAGTCTGTTCCAGTCGGATGTGATTTACGATGTATCTTTGCAGGGATTTACAGTACAATAACCTAAATTATAGGAACGTTAAGGGAGGTGAGAACGGATGGCAGACGTAATGTCTCAGGAGGAGATTGACCGATTATTAAATCAGATTAGCAGCGGCGAATTTGATGTTGACGAAATGAAAAACCAGAATGAGAAGCAGGTCAAGAATTATGATTTTGCCAGACCATCCAAGTTCTCCAAGGAACATTTAAGAACACTGGAAATTATTTTTGAACATTACAGCAGATTGCTGTCAACAGAGCTTCCTGCCTATTTGCGTAAAAACGTACAGGTAGATGTAGTGAACTCGGAAGTTGTTATTTATTCGGAGTTTTCCAACGCACTTTCCAATCCGGTGCTTCTTGGCGTTGTTAATTTTGAACCGCTCAAGGGCAATATTATTATGGAAATTGCGTCAAATCTTGGTTATGCCATTGTAGACCGTCTCCTTGGAGGGGAGGGAATGGCGCTCGATAAAAACCGTGATTTTACGGAAATAGAACTTTCTATTTTAGAGAGAATTTTTAATATATGTGTTAATCTGCTTCGCGAACCGTGGAAGAATGTAGTGAATATTAATCCGCGTCTGGAAAGGATAGAGACGAACTCGCAGTTTGCGCAGATTATTTCACCAAGTGAAACGATTGCGATTATTACAATTTCTATTCAGATTGGTGATGTCAGTGGTCTGATGAATATTTGTCTTCCGTTTATCTGTATGGAGGAAGTAATGGATAAACTGAATACCAAGTACTGGTTTTCAACGATGCAGGAGAGGGATGAGAATTCTTATGAGGAAGCGATTGAGTCATTGATTTCAAGGGCATTGGTTCCTGTGAAAGCAATTCTCGGTAAGAGCAGGATATCGGTCGGCGATTTTGTGAACTTGCAGGTTGGCGATGTGATACGAATTAATCGTAAGGTTGAAGATGAGCTGGATGTATATGTCGGTGACATAAAGAAGTTTAAAGCGCTTCCGGGCTCATTTGAAGATAAATATGCAGTCAGAGTCACAGAGATTGTCAGAGAGGAGTGAGCAGGTTAAATGGACGGAATGTTATCTCAAGATGAAATTAATGCATTATTAAACGGAATGGGTTCAGATGAGCCGGCTGGAGACACGGCAGTGTCGGGTGTTACACAGGAGGCTCTGCTTACAACGGAAGAGGAAGATGCATTAGGAGAAGTTTCTAATATCAGTATGGGAACGGCTGCAACCACGCTAAGCTCCCTGCTGAATCAAAAAGTAAATATTACAACGCCGCAGGTTTCCTATATGAATTGGGATGATTTGTCAGCGGATTATGAAAAACCGTGTGTTTTAATGCATATTTCATATAAAGAGGGTATTGATGGAAACAACGTTTTGGTACTCCGGGAAGATGACGTTAAGATTATTACGGATTTAATGATGGGAGGGGCAGGTGAGATTTCACCGGAACCGCTGTCGGAACTGCATTTGAGTGCTATTGGTGAGGCGATGAACCAGATGATGGGTTCTGCAGCAACGTCAATGTCGACTTTGCTTGGACGTAAGATTGATATTACACCGCCGACTGCCGATTTGGTGGATATGAATTCCGACGGTGACTATGACAAACCGGATTTCTTAAATCGTGTGTTTGTGAAGGTTGCCTTTAAGATGCAGATTGGCGATTTAATCGACAGTGAGCTGATGCAGTTGTATCCGGTCGATTTTGCACAGGAACTCTATCAGATGTTTACGGTCTCTGAACCGGCAGCGCCACAACCGGCACCACAGCCAGCACCGGCGCCCACGCCGCAGCCTGCGGCACCACAGCCGGTACCGCAGCCGATGCCTGCACCACAACCGATGCCGCAGGGAATGCCGCCGGTGGGTGGTTATCCGCAGCCGATGACAGGTTATCCGCAGCCGTATCCGATGATGGGATATCCGATGCAGCCGGATGTTAATGTACAGCAGGCATCGTTTCAGGCATTTAATCCGGACCTTGCTTCAATTACTCAGAAAGAAAATATCGGACTGATTATGGATGTTCCGCTGGAAGTGACTGTAGAACTTGGCAGAACCCATAAGTCGATTGCCGATATTCTGGAATTTGCGCCGGGTACGATTGTGGAGCTGAATAAGATAGCAGGTGAGCCTGTTGATGTTCTGGTAAACGGTAAGTATGTTGCAAAGGGCGAAGTTGTCGTTATCGAAGAGAGTTTTGGTGTTAGAGTTACCGAAGTAATAAAATAATTTATTAAAAAATAAAAAAGCTATATTAAAGTGGGAAAAAATAATGTATAATAAGATATATCCCATTTCTTAAATAACAAGTTATGATAGGAGAATTTAACTATGGCAAAAAATATTTTAGTGTGTGATGACGCCGCATTTATGAGAATGATGATTAAGGACATTTTAACCAAGAATGGTTATAATGTGGCAGGTGAAGCTGAGAATGGTCTTAAGGCAGTCGAGAAGTATGCAGAATTAAAGCCGGACCTTGTACTGATGGATATTACCATGCCGGAGATGGATGGTATACAGGCTCTTAAGAAGATTAAAGAATCGGATGCGTCCGCGGCTATTATTATGTGCTCGGCTATGGGTCAGCAGGCAATGGTTATTGAGTCGATTCAGTCGGGAGCGAAGGATTTTATTGTAAAACCGTTTCAGGCAGACAGAGTTCTGGAGGCCGTAAAGAAAGTCGTCGGCTAAGATGATTTTGTTAGCACCGGATTATGGTATTGTGAGTTCTGTTTCGCAATTGCTTACAGTATTACTTATATTTATTTTCGTTTTGGTTCTTACATATTGGACTACCCGTCTGGCGGGCAATTATAAGAAACAACAGATGTCGGGTAAGAACATACAAGTAATGGAAACAGTTAGTATATCTGCATCAAAGTATTTACAGATTATCAAGGTCGGCAGTAAATACTTTGTGATTGGGGTATCAAAGGACACCATTACTTATTTGTGTGAGATAAACGAAGAAGAGTTGGATTTTTCAAACAACAATGGAGCAGGAGACAGCTTCAAAAGTATTTTGGAAAAGCTTAAGAAAAGCGGACAGGTGAATGGCAGTGAAGAAGAAAATTCTTAAAATATTTCTGATGTTGTGTGTTATTGCAGCCGTGTCCGGTATTTGTAAACAGCGTGTTTATGCTTCCGGAATTATGGATGCGGTAACTATGGAAGAACCTACCGAAGAAGATGAAGACGGTGATACCGAAGATTCAAGAAATTTGATCAGTATCGGCATTGCGGCCGGTGACGGTTCTGATTTGGCAAGCGTTTTGCAGATGCTGCTTGTTTTGACGGTTATATCGCTTGCACCGTCTATTCTGGTGATGCTGACCTCATTTACGAGGATAATTATTGTATTGCATTTTATCAGAACGGCGATGGGTACGCAGACAGTTCCGCCAAATCAGATTATGACGGGACTGGCATTGTTTTTAACGATATTTATTATGGCGCCGACGTTTCAGGAGATAAATGAGGTGGCGCTTCAGCCGTTATCAAATAACGAAATCAGTGCCGAGGAGGCATTTGAGCGGGGAGTGGTTCCTCTCAGAACCTTTATGTTAAATCAGACGCCTGACAAGGATTTAAGGACATTTGTGGGACTTGCGGGAATGGAAGATGA
>CAJTZH010000100.1 GCA_910584325.1 uncultured Lachnospiraceae bacterium
GTCTGTATGTACCGCAAAATCTTCCACAATTTCCTGCATCTGCGCCGTAAATTTATCCGCGTACGCCTTATCTTTGAAGAACGCGTTTGTGTCAAGTTCATTTATCACGTAATCACTCAGCGTATCAACAGACTGCTCCACGCACGCAATCCACCCGTTTAATTCAATCGTCTTATTCTGTGTTTCCATCGTCATACTCTGCTCGGCATAGTCTTTCGTCGCCTGCTTCGTCACTCCGATTGATATGAATTCCGTGATTCCTGCCGCTAAAAAAGTACAAAACAGAATGCAAAGCGTCAGTTTTGTCTTAATAGATTTCATGTAGATTCCTCCTGTTCCGATACTATTCTTGTCGTATGATAACTATTATACTATATATTAACTGTCCGATTCAACCATATAAAACTATATCACAATCTCCTCTCCCAGCTTAAACGAATAAATCGACTTTTTCACTACCCGCTGTCCGGTCATCCGGTTCAGGGCAACTTCATAATAGTCAAGCTGCGCCTTATATTTTTCCACAAGTTCCTCTCTTCCGGCAGCTCCAAACGGCACATTATCCGTCTTATAATCGCAGAGCACGATTCCGTCCGCCGTCTCAAAATAAGCGTCCACAACTCCCTGCACAAGAATTTCCCGTTCCTTTGGAAAATCGGGTGATGCCATATTGGCAGGAATCCCCATGACAAACTGCCGTTCCCGGTAAAGTTTATTCTCCGAAAACGCCCGTTTCATTTCCTGCCCCAGTGGCGAGTCAAGAAACTTCACAATATCTTCCGCGCGCACGGCTTTTGCCCATTCTTTTGAAATCCTGCCTTCCAACACGCAGTTTTCCATAAAACGGGCAATTGAAGTCCGGTCTGTGCAGACGCCGTAATCCAGAAGTTCCATCACTTTATGGTAGGCGCTTCCCCTCACGGCGCCCGAAACCGCCTCTTGGCCGCTGATAAAATGAGGAACGGTCGGTACAAATTCTTCCTCAATCAGCAATTTACTGCGTTCCTCATCCTCATGCTGACCGAAATGCTTTAACTCGGAAACCGTCATCTTTACCGGCATACTGACCAGTTCATACGGATACTCATACGGCGCTTCCTCATACGCATCTTTAGACATTTGCGTAAACGCGTCCAGTTCCCGGACGGTTTCTTCCTCCATCATCCGGCACATTTCCAAGAACGCGTCCTTTTTCACTGTCTGCACAAGAAAACTGCTCCCCTGCGACAACGCTGCCGGCATTACCATGTCCAGATAACATTTGTGGTTCATAATATCAAGATAGGTAAGACTGCGCCTGTCTGCGTCAACCTGCCACTTTTCCATAGCTTTTTTTGCATCCTTGACGCACCCTGTAATATACAGCTTCTCTTTTGCCCTCGTCATGGCGACGTAAAGAATCCGCTGCTCCTCACTTAGATTATCGAGACGCAGCTTTAATGAAACCGCTTTCTTCGCGATGGTATTTTTGCGAATCCGCTGCCCGGCATCCAGGAAATCGGCGCCGATTCCTAAATCCGAATCAATAACAAGTTTCTGGTTGGCATCCATATTATTAAATCCTTTATTGGCGCAGCTTAAAAATACTACCGGAAATTCCAGACCTTTACTCTTATGAATCGTCATAATCCGCACCACGTTGTCATTCTCGCCGGAAAGAGACGCCTCTCCATAATCTACATCATATGATTTCAGACGCTCGATATACCTGACAAAGTTAAACAATCCGTGATAACTCGTATTTTCGTAAGTTTTCGCCCGTTCCATGAGCATATCGATATTTGCCTGGCGTTTCTTCCCAAGCGGCATCGTTCCCACATAGGCATAGTATCCCGTATCATACACAATGCCCCATATCAGCTCGTAAATAGAGACATATTCCGCTTTTTTCCTCAAAGCGTCCAGAAAATCACAAAAACGCTTCTTTTTTTCATCCTCCCACTGTAAAAACGCTTCGTAAAAACTCGTCTCCGGGCAAAGCGCGCGGATTTTCGCAAGGTCGTTTCCCGTAAACGCGCCAAAATACGACTTTAAAACCGCCGTCAGATGCACGTCCTGTCTCGGATTATCAATAATATTCAAAAGACTTAACAGCACAGAAATTTCATAAGCGGAAAAATATCCGGTATCCGACTCCGCCAGCGCGGGAATCCCCATTTTGGAAAATGCATTCACAAAAACCGCAGCGCTTTGTTTGGCGCTGCGCATCAGCACCACAATATCGCCGTACGTTACAGTTCTATACCGCCCCGTTTCCTTGTCAAGACAGACTGTTCCGTCATTTATCAGTCTGCAAACGGTATTTGCGCACAGAACGGCTTCCGCCTCTAAGTCCGGCATATCGCTCTCGTCCTCATGTTCTAAGACAAGAACCTCCGTCCCTAAAAATTCCCGCTTTCCTTTTGGCGCCGGCAAAAAGTCCATACCTGCGTATAGCTTTGCGTTATCGTCATACGCGATTTTGCCAAACTCTTTCTTCATAATTTTCTCAAAAACCTCGTTTATACTTGCAAGTACACCCGCACGGCTTCTGAAGTTCCTGTGCAGTTCTATTTTCTGGTAGAGCGAATCCGTTTCCGTATAACTGTCGTACTTCTCAATAAACAACTCCGGTCTTGCCAGACGAAACCGGTAAATGCTCTGCTTGACGTCGCCTACCATAAATACGTTTGGTTTCCCGAACCGCTCTTTGGAAATGCTGTTTAAGATAATCTCCTGCACAAGATTACTGTCCTGATATTCGTCTATTAGAATTTCCTCATACTTCCTTGCAAGTTCATCGGCAACATCCGTATAGCGGAGTTTATCCCCCTCTTTCTTCACGAGAAGCTGTAGCGCCAGATGTTCCATATCACTAAAATGAATCAGGTTCTTTTTTCTCTTTTTCTCGTCCAGTTTTTCCATAAACGCTATCGTCATATCCACATAGATAGATATCGCCGGAAAACACTGTGAAATCAGCTCTTCAAGCTCTATTAAATCATGATTTAAATATTCTTTTTCTATCTTTCCGAGCGCTTTTTTGGCTACGTCGCGCATTGCCTTTACCGCGTTTTTTTTGCCCTCGTCAACAGACGCATCCTTCTTGGACGATAATCTGGCAAATGTATGCTCCTTGATTTTTGCCCCGCAGTCTAAAAAGGGATTTTCCGCTGAAATAAGGCTTTCCACAAATATTAAGTCATCATTTAATGCTTCCAGATACATGTATGGACCGTCAAAAGACTCCGCAATATTCTTCATATCAAGACAAATGTCTTTGACTGCCTGAAACTGCCGTTTCACTTCTTTTATCATATACTGCATAAAGGGGGTATCCGCAAACGCCTCCTGCGTCCTTCGGTCATAAAATGCCTTGCACTGAATAAGCCACTCTTTCGGCCACGGATTACTCTGCGCCGCCTGATAGAGATTTAAAATGTAATCGGATAGTCTGGCATCAGTCTTCTCCGGCGTATAACACTCCACAAAGTCATAAAACGCGGGATTGCCTTCCTGATAATACGATTCAATGACCTCATCCAGCACATCCGACATCAGAAGTTTTAATTCTCCCTCGTCCGCCACTTTAAATCCCGGGTCCAAGTCAAGTTCACTGAAATAACTGCGGATAATATTGAGGCAGAAACTGTCTATCGTCGTAATTTGCGCATGATTTAACAGCGTCTGCTGTCTTCTTAAATTTAGATTTAACGGATACTCTTCCAGCTTTTTCTCGATAGCGGCAAGAATCCTCTGCTTCATTTCATACGCCGCGGCATTCGTAAATGTTACGATAACGAGACGGTCAATATCTACCGGATGTTCTTCGCCAGAAATCATCTTAAGAATCCGTTCCACCAAAACCGCCGTCTTACCGGAGCCCGCCGCCGCCGACACCAGTATATTACGGTTATGCAGTTTTATGACCTGACATTGTTCTTTTGTCCATACCGGCGCCATTTACTCACCCCGCTTTCCCTTTGCCATCCTCTCAAAAACTTCCTCTTCGCTTAAATATTTCAGGCTATGATACTGACAATCCGGCACTTTCTCGTCAAATGCGCAGATACTTCTGTAATTGCAGTAATCGCACCCTGTCTTCTTCTCTTTCATATATGGTTTCACTTCAATATTACCCTGTAAAATCTCTTCCGTAGATACTTTCATATAATCCTGTACATAATTCGTAAGCTGGCGCATTTTTTCTATTGTCAGAATGCTCGGCGTTTCTCTGACGCTTCCGTCTTTTTGATACACAATAGGAGCCACAAGAGATTTTCCTTCTTTTGCGTCATCAAGCGCATCAAGAACTATTAAATCATCATTTAATACACCTTTTACCCGCAGTTTTTCAAGAATCGCACCGTCAATATCTTCCGTCTCATCGACAATCGGATTTTTGATATTGTAATAAAACATTGCGGCGGGAATAATGGTTTTTCCCGGATACTTTTTCTTCTCAATTTCCACCGCCGCGTTCATATAAGTGACTAGCTGGATTTTCAGTCCGTAATATGTATCCAGCAAATCAAAATCACTCTCACCCGTCTTATAGTCCACGACTTTGACATACACATTTTCACCGTCGTTGTAAGTGTCAATCCGGTCAATTCTGCCGCGTACTTTTTTGTCTAAGACAAAACCCCGCTCAAATTCCTCCGGCACAAATTTACCCTTAGAAAGCTGCTTTGCTACTGCCCAGACCGTTCTGTCCGCCATGGCAGTCACACGGCTTATCATATACTCGTTACGCTTCGTGCTGTATAAAACCGTATTTCCATAATCGGTGCTAATCTCCATGACGCTTTCGGCAACCAGTTTTTTGCGCTCCTCGTCCGTAATATCCGTAAATGTTTTTCCCATCGAAACCAGTTTTTTCGAAAAACATTCCAGCGTATCGTGATAGAGCGTACCGATATCCGACGCTTTCATATCATACAGTTCACGCTCGCAAAGCCGTAAACCATATGTAACAAAATGCGCGAACGCGCACGCCGAATAACTCTCAATGGCAGAAACGCTTGTCAGGAAGTCTTCACCGTAAAGTTTTGCCGCCGTCTCACTGTCAAGCGTCTCCTCGGTATAGTTCCATGTGATGCTGCTCTGCGGAATCCGCACAAGCCGGAGTGTATTCTGCTGCGACGCCTCGTCCATGATTGTAATATTCGGAAACAGTTTGCGGATGCTGATTAACAAATAGGACATTTTCCTTGCCTTACCGTCCGGCATAATGCGCGAATATGACAAATACAACCGTTCGCTTGGTTTTGTCATATTCAGGTACAGATAAAACTTCTGTATAAAAACCTTTTCCCGCTCCGTCATGGAAAGTTCAATATTGTTTTCCTTCAGAATCTCCTTGTCCGTCTCGGAAAGAATACCGCCCCCTCCTGCCTGCTTTGGTATGATTCCGTCATTAACGCCCATAAAAAACAATGCTTTGACATTTTCAATTCTCGTTCGCTCGATATCACCGATAAGCACGGCGTCAGCCGACTGCGGAATCAGCGCGACTTTGATTTCTCCGAACCCCGCGTCGAGAATATCGTTAAACTCCCTAAAACTCATTTTTTCATTACCGAGAAGCGTTACAAACTTATCAAGAAGAGCCGTTATTTTTCCGTAAACCTGCGCGTACTCCCCTTTTCTGGCAAGGTCTCCCTGCCCGCCAAAAAAAGCCGCCCGCATGGCAAGCTTTTCCTCCAGCCGCTCCTGCACCATAAAATGATACAGCGCCTTACAGTAGTCAAGCACCGTCTCACACCCGCGTATTTCCTCACGAAACACGCAAAAAATACCCACAATCCGCTCTCTTAGCGCATTGATTTCCTCCATTGACAGCTCCGCCTGCTCCATCTCCCTGTTTTTGCGTATCCACAGCATGTTATAGCGCTTCCAGCCCTTGATTCCCATCGCCAGACAATAATTTTCGAGAACATCCGTCTGCTCTCTTGTCATGTCCGTAAACCCCGTCCGTAAAAATCCGAATACACTCTCATAGGAAAAATCTTCCTCCAGAACCAAGAGTGCCATTCTGATACAGTTTACCGCGCCGTTTGCCATAATATTGCGCTTATAATCGAGAAACGACGGAATCCCGTTCTGTGCCAGAATATTCACAACCGCCTCGCCGTAAGTCTCGATATCCGCCGAAACAACGGCAAAATCACTATAATGCCAGCCCTTTTCCGTTACAAGACGCTTCATTTCCCCGACGGCAAAGGAAATCTCATTCTTTGGCATATTTCCCTCAAAAATTCGGACAGAATCGTCCCTGCGCGTATATAAATGTCCATGATACCGGAAAATATTTTTCTCAAGAAACACCAGTCCTTCGCTGTTTCTAAGCCGCACCGGCATACTATCGTCCATCCAGACTTGCGGAAGTATTGCCGTCCCTGTCTCGTCCGCAATGGCGTAGAGCCTGTGCGCGGTATTTTTACTCAGATAGAACAGATTGGACAATCCGTCCCGTACGTTGATTTTCTCCGCAGAGTCAATCGTCAGCGTGACGGTAATCTTTTCACAGCACTCCATCAGAATCCGAATCAGCCGATACTGTATCGGCGTAAATCCAGTAAATCCGTCCAGCGTAATCACACTATCTCTGAGAATGCGGGAACGGTGTGCCACCCGGCACAACACTTCCAGAATTTCCTCACTGGCAATATATTTGCCGTCGATATATCTTTTAAAACCGTCAAATACAGCCGCCATATCCCGAAGCTTATATTGCAGCAGCGGATTTGTAATTTGGTCTGCCGCCTCTTTAAGCTGTCCGGGAGCAACTCCGTACTGCAGCATCTCTGAGATAGCGGATTTTACCTCTTCCACAAAACCCGGTTTGTCTATATTCTTTTTAAATGTAACAAGCTCATCCTTTTTATCTTCCAGTATTTTACGAACAATCAGACTTTTTCCCGTATCATCAAGAACTTCTTTATCCGCAACGCCAAGTTCCTCAAAGACTTTATAAGCAAGGCGCACAAAGCTTGCAATGTCCACATTTAAAACACCGTGATTCGGATGCATTTTCACCAGTTTTTCCTGCGTCCCCATCGTAAACTGCTCCGGAACAAGAACGATATAGTTTGCTGACGGATTCTCCATAGACTCGCGGATAACCTCCTCATACAGACGGTACGATTTACCAGAACCGGAAGAACCGAGAATTAACTGTAACGACATAAATTTCTCCTTCAATACTATTCATAATTGCGCCGCAATCTGAATATATAGTTAATAGCTTAAAAAAAGTAAAGGTGATAACATGAGCGGCCCTACTAAAATCATTGTCTTAAAGCAGAAGAAACTCGTTTACGGCGCAGTGATTGCCCTTGTTCTGATTGCAATTCTGCTGTTTTTTATATGCAGTACACCGAGTGGAAAAAAACCTTCCGATACCACGGACCCATCTATGCAGTACACAGCAGGCGTCTACTCATCCACTGTTATTTTAAACGGAAACCCCGTGGAAATCAAAGTAACAATTGATGAGAACATTATCCATCACATTGCTACCGCAAATGTTTCGGATTCCATCGAAACCATGTATCCGCTGTTCGGCTCCTGCTTCGATGACATTGCCGCACAGGTAGTCGCCAATAACTCTACCAAAAATGTTACATATAACGCGGAAAACAAGTACACGAGCATTGTTTTACTCGAAGCAATCGAGAACGCAATACAGAAATCCGTTGCCGATTAAATCAAAAATTTTCTATGAAACAAAAATACCGGGCAGGTTATTCCTGCCCGGTAAACAACTGTTTTTTGTTACTGTACGGAAGTAATCGTATCCGGATCAATTCCCTGCTCAACAGCCTCCATCTTAGCCTTGGCGAGTTCCTTCATGTTCGCATCCTCATAAACGATAGACAAATTCATTCCCGAATCGAAACAATATTCCGAACCGGTTCCACCCGTCATATTAAACGACTTGATGGTCCATCCGCTCATATCCTCAAGCTGCGCCTTTACAAGATTCGTAATCTGCTTCTGTGGGATATTGGTTGAAACCCAGTCGGATAACGATTCCATAATACCCGTATAGCTTGTAAGAATTGTAGGCGACAATATCTTATCCATAATCGCGTTAATAACCTTTATCTGGTTTCTGTTCCGCTGGAAATCACCGTCCGCAAACGCGTGACGTTCTCTCGCAAAAATCAGCGCCGCGTAGCCGTCCATCTTATTCACGCCCTTGACATAGGTGTGCGTCTTTGCGTATGAAGTAAACGCGTAATCGGATTCTACCTCAATACCGCCAAGCGCGTCAACCAGCTTCATCAGACCGGTAAAGTTCAGTCTTACATAGTAATCAATATCAATATCATAATACTTCTCAAGCGTCGTCAGCGTACAAGCAATACCGGAATTACCGGAATGCGTCAGCTTCGACTTGCCGCTGCCGCTGCTTGTTCCGTCGCCGTAATAGAACGTAAGATACGTATCACGCGGCGTTGTAACAAGAAGCACCTCTCTTGTGGTCGGGTTCACCGTCGCAATAATATTGACGTCGGAATGTCCTTTCGTGCCAAGCTTTCCTTCATTATCCATACCGGAGAGCAGCACCGTAAACGTCTCATCCGTAATCTCCTTATCCGGAACATTCAAATCAATCGGGTCATTCTTAATCTCGTTATAACCAAGTACTCTGGT
>CAJTZH010000101.1 GCA_910584325.1 uncultured Lachnospiraceae bacterium
AGTATTGAACGGTGTGCTGCAGCTTAGTATTGAGCGGGCAAGAAAATGCGGCGAGACTGAGTATGACCCTAAGGATTATGTTCCGGTATCTTCCCGTCCGGTTGGAGAAATGTATGCGCAGCTTATGGGATATATTAACGGGTTTCATAATCCGTATATTAAAAAACTGGCGGAGAGTTTTTTTGTGGAAGACGAAGCGTTTATCAAGCGTTTTAAAGCAAACTCTGCCGCGAAATCCGTTCATCACGGGTTTATGGGCGGACTGCTCGAGCATACCGTTGCAGTAGCCAGACTCTGCGAGATGCTGGGAACATTTTACCCGGTTTTGAACAAGGACATGCTTGTGTTATGCGCATTGCTGCATGATATCGGTAAAACGAGAGAGATTTCCCTGTTTCCTGCAAATGATTACACGGACGAGGGGCAGCTTCTTGGACATATTGTAATCGGTGTGGAGATGGTGGATGAAAAGCTTCGTCAGATACCGGATTTTCCGGAGAAGCTCGCGGCGGAAATTAAACACTGTATTGTCGCGCATCACGGGGAATATGAGTACGGTTCACCGAAAAAACCGGCACTGATTGAGGCACTGGTACTTTCCATGGCAGATAACATGGACGCTAAGATTGAGCAGCTGACGGAAATTTTTAACGCTGCAAACAGCGATACATGGCTTGGCTATAATAAGCTTTTTGAGAGTAATATTAGAAAGAGCAGCAGATAAGATGTTAGAGAAAAATGATATTGTTACGGTTATAATTGAAGATATGAGCATGAACGGAGAAGGTATAGGCAAATCAAATGGCTATACCTTGTTTGTTAAGGACACGGTTGTCGGAGACGTGGCAGAAGTCAAGGTGATGAAGACAAAAAAGACTTACGGTTATGCAAGGCTTATGAAGCTTGTTACGCCTTCCGCCGAACGCATTCAGGCAAAATGTCCTATCGCGAGGCAGTGCGGCGGCTGTCAGATTCAGGAAATGTCTTACGAAAGCCAGCTTCGTTTCAAGCAGAACCTTGTGAAAAATAATCTGGAGCGTCTCGGCGGGATTTTGCCGGGAACTTACGAACTGTATCCGATTATTGGTATGGAGGAGCCTTGGCATTATCGCAACAAAGCGCAGTTTCCCGTGGGTGCAAATCGTGAAGGAGAGCTTCTCATGGGATTTTATGCAGGGAGAACACATTCTATTATAGAGACGGAAAAGTGTTTTCTTGGTGATTCTGTAAATGAGTGCGTGTTGTCCGTGATTCGTGATTTTATGACAAAAAATAAGATTGCACCCTATAACGAGGAAACAGGACGAGGTATTGTCCGCCATATTTTAATCCGCAAGGGGGTTCGAACAGGACAGGTTATGGTCTGTGTGGTCATCAACGCAGGAAAGCTTCCGCACTCAGATAAACTGGTGCAGGCTCTTGTCTCCCAAATTGCGGGCCTGGCTTCAGTTTCTGTCAGCATTAACCGTGAAAATACGAATGTAATTATGGGAAATGAGATTCAGGTTTTGTGGGGAAGCTCTTATATCGAAGATTATATCGGGGAGATTCTCTATCGAATTTCACCGCTTTCTTTTTTTCAGGTCAACCCTGTTCAGACGGAAAAACTTTATCAAAAGGTTCTGGAGTTTGCGCAACTGACAGGTCAAGAAACGGTATGGGATTTGTACTGCGGCATCGGAACGATTTCTTTGTTTCTTGCAAGGAACAGTAAGCGGGTTTATGGTGTGGAGATTATTCCGCAGGCAATCGATAATGCCCGTGAAAACGCAATCATCAACAATATTTCGAATGCGGAATTTTTTGTAGGAAAATCAGAAGAAGTGCTCCCTAAGTTTTTCAAAGACGAATACAGAAAAACGGGTGTCAGACCGACTGCGGATGTGATTGTTGTGGACCCGCCGAGAAAAGGGTGTGAGGAAACGCTTCTTTCCACGATTGCGGAAATGGCGCCAAAACGTATTGTTTATGTGAGCTGCGACAGTGCGACTCTTGCCAGGGACTTGAAGTCTTTGACGGCGTATGGGTATGAGGTGAGGAAAGTGCAGGCGGTGGACCAGTTCGGGCAGACGGTGCATGTTGAGACGGTGGTACTTTTGGCTTGTAAAGAACACAGGCAGTAAGCATAATTGTTAACCAAGGTGTAGTATTATATCCGTCACCGGTATTCGGTTCTGCGGTAGTTGTGTCGTTATTGGTATCAATATTATTTTCCGGCGTTTATATCTGGGGCATTTTTTTTTATCATGCAAGGAGTGTCAGGATTATCTGACGTAATAAAAACTGATTTTGAAATGGTTATTCCTGAGGTTATGTAAATGTCTGTCAGTAGTCTGATTGTTTCGCCTTCAGGCGCATTTTTAACGGCTTCCAGAAAAGTGCTTTTGACTAATTGGCCGGCGCTGTCACTGTATACTGCTTCTTTCTATTGTATTTACGATATCTGCTCATGGTGGGTTCCTCTATCCTCAAAATATAGTTTTTGCTGAAAAGTAAACAAATATAATTTAGCAGAACTGTCGGAAAGCTGATAGGGATTTGGAATAGAGCGTAAATTTTGAAGTATAAATCGCAGCTTGCGATTCATGCTGTATTACTTGCTGTTCATGAAAAATGTGAGACGCATTTGAACAAATGTGATATAATATATCAATATTTAATTGTAGTAGACAGGAGGACTACATGTATGAGAAAAATATGGGAGTTCTTTGATATGATGGGAGAACTCGTCTATGTTTCAGATATAGATAGCTATGATTTGATTTATATGAACAAAAAAGCGCTTCAGACGTATGGCTTTCACTCTCTTGAAGAAATTAAACACTTAAAATGTTATGAGGTTATTCAGAATTGTTCATCTCCCTGCTCAATGTGTAATAACCGTGAGTTAAGGCAGGGATATTTTAAGGAGGGGTGGTATTACAATCCTATTCTTGAACGGCAGGTAATGTTTAAGAATACTGTAGTAGAGGAGGATGGAAAGAAATACCGCGTAGAATTTGCCTTCGATGCCGGCAATCAGGAACAGCGGGACAGTATGACGAACATGGAAGCAATAATTAATAGCGGGCTTCGCATTGCCCTGCAGCAGGAGACACCCTCACAAACACTGGAAGTTTTGCTGGAGTATATGGGAAAGGCACTGGGGGGTGAGAGAACCTATATTTTTGAACGGAACGAGGCGGGGTGTGATGACAACACATACGAGTGGACGGCAAGTGGTGTCGTATCAGAGAAAGACAATCTGCAAAATGTTCCGGCAGAAGTTTGTGCCAACTGGTATCGGAATTTTCAAATCGGCAGGCATATCGTGATAAAAAGGTTAGAGGATATCCGGGAAAGCGACCCGCTGCAATATGAAAACCTCAAACGGCAGAATATCCGCTCGTTGATTGTAGTTCCCTTATATGATGATGAGAGAGTGATTGGATTTTATGGAATAGATAATCCGCCAAAGAAATCGCTGGACTATGCTTCTAACATGCTCCAGATTATGGCTCATTTTATTATTTCTTCCCTGAAACGGCGGAATCTTGTTGAGAAATTAAAAGAAATGAGCTATTGTGACCAGCTTACTCAAATTGGCAATCGTCACGCCATGAACAAATATGTTGATGAGCTGCAGAATGAGCAGAGTCTGGGAATTGTTTACTGTGATGTAACAGGACTAAAGCAGGTGAACGACCGGCTGGGGCATACCGCCGGTGATAAGCTGATTACCGATGCCTGTGAATGTCTGAAAAAGAGCTTTGGCGAATACGGTCTATTCCGTATCGGCGGCGACGAGCTGTTGGCAATCTGCGCAGATATTGAAGAGAATGTATTCTTGCAGAGTATTGTTCAAATGAAAAAGGATTTGCAGGAAAAATCCATTCACATGGCAGTCGGAAGCATATGGGAAAAAGACAGTTTTGCCGGTGTGGACAGACTGATTGGGGAAGCGGAGAAAAGAATGTATAAAGAGAAAGCAGCTTACTATAAGGAACATGGTGACGACAGGCGGCACCGGCTGTGAAGCGGTTGAGAAAAATCCACGCTTTTTATTAGATGGCGGATTATCGTTTATCAGAGCGTGGAATAGGTCGCATTAGCAGGCAAACCAAAAACAGAATGCTTTATTATAGAAAAATATAAAAAGATTCATTTAGAATGCTCAGGACAGAGATGTTCTGGGCGTTTTATATTTTGGGGACTTAAAAAAGTTGCATAGTTAACGGGGGGGATGTATTATGTATAGAAAAGGCAGATTGGATTTATAGGAATATAAAATAAAAAGGCTTGAAGCAAGCCTTTTAACTGCACCATGCAGACAATTAATAGCGATGTCGGATAAATCCTTATTTGCACTCACCTTGTAAGTTATGAATTATTTATAACATAAAAAAAATTAACTGTCAATTAAAAAATAAACGGTTTAATTTTAGATGAATTTAAAGTATTCTGTTAAAAACAATAGGAGGAAATGTTAGAGTATGGACGAGAAAGAATATTATTTAGGTTTGGATTTGGGGACATCATCTGTGGGCTGGGCCGTAACCGACAAAAATTATCAATTAATGAGGGGAAAGGGAAAAGATTTATGGGGTGTGCGTTTGTTTGAAGAGGCTCAGACTGCGGCGGACAGGAGGACTAATCGCGTCGCAAGGCGCAGGCGCCAGAGGGAGACTGCCAGAATCGGTCTGCTAAAGGAATATTTTGCAGATGCAATAGCACAAGTGGATAATTCATTTTTTGAAAGACTGGAAGAAAGTAAATATCATTTTGAGGATAAAAAAATTCAAAGCAGGTTTTCCATTTTTGCGGATAAGAATTACACGGATAAAGAGTATTACAAAGAATATCCGACAATTTACCATTTAAGAATGGAATTAATCAGAAATAAAGAAGCGCATGATGTTCGACTTGTTTATCTGGCGCTGTTAAATATGTTTAAACACAGAGGACATTTTTTAAATGCAGGCTTAAAAGCCGATGAGAACAGCGTGAGCTTATCAGAGGGCTATGAAGTACTAAAGAATTTAGCGTCGAATAATTATGATTTAAGTCTGCCGAAGGATTTAGAAATATCCAAATTAGAGGAGATTCTGGGAAAGAGAGACATTTCAAGAAGTGCAATGGCGGAGGAGACCGCACAGATTTTGACTCTTAATAAAAGTAAGAATAAACGTGAATATGAAATAGTAAAAGGAATATGTGGTCTGACGGTATCGGTTAATACATTGTTAGATGTAAAAGAATTTGATGAGACGCATAAAAAGGTTCAGATATCATTTCGTGATGCGGGATATGATGAGAAAATAGAAGAATGGGCATCAATTCTTGACGAACAGGATATGGAATTGATTGAGGCAGTCAAGCAGGTACACGATATAGGACTGCTCCTTAATGTTATGAAGGGAAAGCAATATTTGTCGGAAGCGCGGATTGTTGATTATGAAAAGCATAAAAGAGACCTTGGATTGTTGAAGCAGATAGTTAAAAAGTATGTGCCTGATGAATATAATAAGCTGTTTCGTGAGATGGAACAGGGAAGTTACAGTGCGTATGTAAACTCAGTCAATGCGGACGAAAAGAAAAGAAGGAATGTAAAGGAGCGAAAGCAGGAAGATTTATATAAAACTATCAGCTCAATTCTAAAAAATGTAGAAGATTGCGAGGAAAAAGCCTATATTTTAAATGAGATAGAAAAAGAGAACTGTTTGCCAAAACAATTGACAGCATCGAACGGTGTTATTCCAAATCAGGTTCATGCGTTGGAAATGAAAAAGATTTTAGAAAATGCCGCGGGATACTTACCGTTTTTAAATGAGACGGATGGAAGCGGACTGTCGGTGTCTGAGCGTATTTTACAACTTTTTCAATTTCAGATTCCGTATTATGTCGGACCGTTAAATATACAGCATCAGGGAAAAAAAGAGGGACATGCGTGGGTTGTCCGCAAGCAAAAAGGAAAAGTATTTCCCTGGAATCTTGCAGAAATGGTGGACTTGAAGGAAACTTCTGAAAAGTTTATCTCAGGCATGGTCAGGAGATGTACATATCTGAATGGAGAAAGTGCGGTTCCTAAAAATTCACTGTTGTATCAGAAATTTTGTGTTCTGAATGAATTAAATAACTTGAAAATCCGAGGAGAAAAACCATCGGTAGAATTAAAACAACAAATATTTAATGAGTTGTTTATGAAGGGAAAAAAGGTAACACAAAAGCAGTTATATGAATATTTAATTTGCTGCGGGCAGTTAGAAAAAGGGGAGTTAGATTCCATTTCCGGTATTGATAAAGATTTCAAAAACAGCTTATCTTCTTTCGGCAGGTTTAAGGGTGTTTTTGGCGATAAACTGAAGCTGGACAGCACGATGGAGATGGTTGAAAACATAATTTACTGGGGGACGATATATGGAAATGATAAATTATTTCTTAAGGAACGGATTCAAGAACGTTATCCGAATGAGATTTCGCAAGAGCAGTTAAAAAGGATTTTAGGGTTTAAGTTCCAGGACTGGGGTAATTTATCAAAAGAATTTTTAGAACTGGCAGGATGTGATAAGAGGACTGGTGAAATACTGCCGCTCATTACAATGATGTGGGAACGGAATGAAAATCTGATGGAACTTCTCAGTGATAAATATACATATAGGGATGAACTAAAGAACCATACGCAAGAGACAGTTAGAGTACTGAGTGAAATGCAGTATGAAGATTTGGATGAGTTATATTTTTCATCTCCCGTAAAACGGATGGTTTGGCAGACAATACGGATATTGCAGGAATTAGAAAATGTACTGGGGTGCGGACCAAAGCGTATTTTTGTAGAAATGCCGAGGGAAGACGGCGAAAAAGGAAAGCGCACAGAATCCAGAAAAAAGAAATTACAGGAGTTGTATAAAGGCTGCAAAGTTGACGAAAGAAACTGGGTGAACGAGTTAGAAGGTTATTCAGACGAGAAATTGCGCAGTAAGAAGCTGTATTTATATTATTTGCAGCAGGGGAGATGTATGTATACAGGGGAACCGATTGAAATAGGTGACTTGTTTAACGATAATCTGTATGATATTGACCATATTTATCCGAGGCATTTTGTAAAGGATGACAGCATTGAGAATAACCTTGTGTTGGTAAAAAAGGAGAAGAATGCGCATAAGAGTGATAATTATCCAATCGAAGACAGTATTTTCAGAGCGCGTCATATGTGGTGGAAAAGTCTGCTGACGGATGATATGCAAAGTAAATTTATAACAAGAGAAAAGTATAACCGTTTGGTGTGCAGAGAAAAGTTTTCCGATGAACAGCTTGCAGGGTTTATTGCGCGCCAGATTGTGGAAACAAGACAGGGAGCAAAAGCGGTTGCGCATTTGTTTGAGGAATTGTATCCGGACGCTGATGTTGTCTATGTGAAAGCAGGAAATGTGTCTGCGTTCCGTCAGGAGAGAGATTTGTTAAAATGTCGTACCGTCAATGATTTTCATCATGCGCAGGATGCTTATTTGAATATTGTGGTGGGTAATACATATTTTGTAAAATTTACCCGGAACCCGTTCAATTTTATTGTGGATTACAGGAAGAATGAGAGCAAAAATAAATATCATCTGGGGAAAATGTTTCACTACACAGTGACGAGAAATGGAGAAATTGCATGGGCAGCAGATGACGGGAACGGTAATGCAGGTACAATAACGACAGTGCGGAAAGTAATGGCAAAAAACAGTCCGCTGATTACAAGAATGAATTTTGAGGCGCATGGGCAGATAGCGGACGCTACTTTGTACGGAGCAGAAACGGCTGCAGTTGAAAGTTATATTCCATTTAAGAGCGGTGATGACAGAATACAGGACGTAACCAAGTATGGCGGTTTCGGAAAAGTTAAAGGAGCTTATTTTTTCTTGGTGGAACATAAGAAAAACGGGAAACGGATTCGTACATTGGAATCAATGCCGATATATTTAAAAGACAGACTGGAACATGACAGGGAGCTGTTGGAACAGTACTGTGTAGAAAAACTGCACTTGGACAGCCCTAATGTCAGAATGACGCGCATAAAAATACAATCATTGGTGCGTTGGAATGGGTATTTATGTTATCTGTCAGGGAAGTCAAATCAACGTATAATTGTGTATAACGCAGTGCCGTTATGTTTGGTTCAGAAATGGAATAATTATGTAAAAAAATTGGAAAAGCCAGTTACAGGAGATTTGGTGGATAACAGTATTTTTAAGGGAAAAAACATAGAGTTGTATAATATTTTATTGGAAAAGCACAATAACAGTATTTTTGCAAAGCGTCCTAACGGAGTTGGTGAAAAATTATTACAAGGGAGAGAACAATTTGGAGAATTGACTCAGTTGGAGCAGGCAATAGTTTTGACGCAGATTCTTCAGTTAACGCAGTTGGCAAATTTGGGTGCGGATTTAAGCTTAATTGGCGGAGCGAAAAAGAGCGGAATGATGCTGATTAGTAAAAATGTATCGGAAACAGGCGAATTTGTTTTAATCAATCAA
>CAJTZH010000102.1 GCA_910584325.1 uncultured Lachnospiraceae bacterium
TACAACAACTCGGTTAACAGCCGAGTGCTCTACCATTGAGCTATCGAGGAATATTCTGTTATTTAACAAGAATATTATATTCTTATTACCGATATCTGTCAATACTTTCCATTCAGGAAAATAGTAAATTAATAGAACTGCTACACTCGGTAACAGTTCTATTATATACATGGAATTTTGATTCTATTCCAAATCAGTAAAAACTACGCTAATTTCGCTTTTGCCGTCTCAACAAGCTTTGCGAATCCTTCCGCGTCGTTCACAGCCATATCAGCCAGAACTTTTCTGTTCAGTTCGATATCCGCAAGCTTTAAGCCATGCATCAGCTTGCTGTAAGAAAGACCGTTAATTCTTGCAGCCGCGTTAATTCTGGTAATCCAGAGCTTTCTAAAATCTCTCTTTCTCTGCTTTCTGCCTGCGTATGAGCTTGTCAGCGCTCTCATCACAGACTGCTTTGCCACTCTGTACTGCTTTGACCTTGCTCCCCTGTACCCCTTCGCCAGCTTTAATACTCTATTATGTTTCTTTCTAGCGTTCATTCCGCCTTTAATTCTTGCCATTTTAGATTTTCCTCCTTTTTACAATTCCATTCCAAAACCTTAGAGATAAGGCATAATCTTCTTCATTGTCTTAATATTTGTTGCGTCCGTCAATGTCGATTTTCTAAGATTTCTCTTTCTCTTAGCTGACTTCTTGGTTAAGATGTGGCTCTTGTAAGCCTTCATTCTCTTTAATTCTCCGGAACTGGTCTTCTTAAAACGCTTTGCAGCTGCTTTCTTTGTCTTTAACTTTGGCATAATATTTCCTCCTTATTCCATAAACCAAATTCATCTATTTTAACGTTTTTCAGTTAAAACCATAATAATGCTTCTGCCCTCTAACTTGGCAGGCTTTTCAATCTGCGCGATGTCCGAGAGTTTCTCGGCAAAATCATCAAGGATGTGTCTTGTCTGCTCCATATGCGCCATCTCACGTCCCCTGAATTTTAAGGTAACTTTAACCTTATCGCCTTTTTCAATAAACTTTCTTGCGGAATTCGCTTTGGTATTCAGGTCGTTCGCATCAATATTCGGTGATAAACGAACTTCTTTAATATCAATGACGCGCTGTTTTTTCTTTGCGTCTTTTTCTTTTCTCGCAAGCTCGTAACGATACTTACCGTAATCTACAATCTTACAAACCGGCGGCGCTGCATTCGGTACGATTTTTACTAAATCCACGCCTGCCTCTCTCGCTAATTTCATTGCGTCTGCCGGAGTCATCACTCCAAGCATCTCTCCGTCTTCTCCAATAACACGAACTTCCTTGTCTCTTATCTGTTCGTTAATCATTAAATCGCTAATAGCCGTGCACCTCCGAAAATATAATAAAAAATGCGGGTAGCAGTACACTATCCACATACAATTTCACAGCACCGCCATATGAACCTCATCCTAAAACCGGTGCTTAGTCAAATATAAACCCACGGTCATCTGCTACGCCGGGGTGAGAGTGGATAACTCTGCTTTATTTTTACAACTTCTATACTATAGCATTACCTCCGCATATTGTCAACATATTTTGGAAAGTTTTCGGAAAAAGTTTTCACTCTTCCCAATCCAGTTTCCTTTTGTTATAATATCAGTACTAAAAAATCATGACAACCATTAAGAAAGAGGAATAAAAAATGGCATTTGACGGTATTACAATCGCAAACATCGTAAGTGAACTGACCCCCCTGCTTACAGGAGGGCGCATCAACAAAATCGCACAGCCGGAAAGCGACGAGCTGCTTTTAACCATAAAAAATAACCGTGAACAGTACCGCCTGCTCATGTCTGCAAACGCAAGCCTTCCGTTATTATATATTACGCAAACGAATAAAACAAGCCCGCTCACGGCGCCGAATTTTTGCATGCTTTTAAGAAAGCATCTCAATAACGGCAAAATCCTGTCTGTCAGACAGGCTGGACTGGAACGCGTGGTGGATTTCGAAATTGAGCACCTTAACGAGATGGGCGACATCTGTATCAAACATTTAATCATTGAGCTGATGGGCAAACACAGCAATATTATATTTGTAGACGACAAGCGTATGATTATTGACAGCATCAAGCACATTTCCGCCCAGATTAGTTCAGTACGGGAGGTTCTGCCGGGCCGGGACTATTTTATACCCGATACCGCAGAGAAGCTTGACCCGCTTACAGCCGGTTACACGGATTTTACCGCAAAAGTTTTTGAAAAGCCCTGCAATATTCACAAAGCGCTGTATACCTCCCTCACGGGCTTTAGTCCCTGCATTGCTGCACAACTCTGCCATCTTGCTGGAATTTCCTGCGAAACAAATGCCAGAGACTTAACGGAAAATGAAAAACTGCACCTGTATCATATGTTTTCACATCTGATTGAAGATATCAAAAACGAATCATTTACCCCTAATATTGTATACAAAAACAATATGCCGGTAGAATTTGCATCCATTCCCCTGACCAACTACACGGACGGAACGGCAAAACATTACGATTCTGTCTGTACGCTGCTGCAGGATTACTACGCTGAAAAAAATACGCTTTCACGCATCCACCAGAAATCTGCGGATTTACGCAAAATCGTCAATACGATTCTCGAGCGTGACCGCAAAAAGCTGGAGCTTTTGAATAAACAGTTAAAGGATACAAAAAAACGGGAAAACTATAAAATCTACGGCGAATTGATAAACGCCTACGGCTACGAAATCAAAGAAGGCGCAAAATCATTCACTGCACTGAATTATTATACAAATGAGGAAATCACGATTCCTCTTGACGAGACACTTTCTGTACGGGAAAACTCCGTCAGGTATTTTGAGCGCTACAACAAACTTAAACGTACCTTTGAAGCAACAAACAAACTGCTTCTTGAAGTCTCGGCAGAGCTTGCCCATCTGGAATCGATTGCAAATGCACTTGATATTGCTCTATATGAAGAAGATTTAGCGCAGATTAAAGCAGAGCTTACGGAATCCGGATACATCAAACGAAAGGGAACCGCTAAAAAAGAACGCTTTACCAGCAGACCGTTTCACTACATTTCATCAGACGGTTTTCATATTTATGTGGGAAAAAATAATTTCCAGAACGAAGAGTTATCGTTCCAGCTTGCCGCGGGAGGCGACTGGTGGTTTCACGCCAAGGAAATTCCCGGCTCCCATGTCATTGTTAAAACCAACGGGAAAGAACTTCCCGACCGCACATTTGAAGAGGCAGCCGCTCTCGCCGCCCACTACTCAAAAGGCAGGGCGCAGGAAAAGGTTGAGGTTGACTATACACTCCGCAAACATTTAAAAAAACCAAACGCCGCAAAGCCAGGCTTTGTTATTTACCATACGAATTATTCGATGGTTATTTCCCCGGATATTGAACGGTTTGAAGGACTGAAACCCGTTACTGATTAAAGCAAATACTGTTCTATCAGGACTCATGACTCCCATATATCATGAGTCCTGTTTTTTTCATTAAAAGACAAACTTTACTACCGCGCTCCGTAAAACATCCCCGCGTCTTCCAGCAGTTCACATTCGCGAAACAGCCCCCGCACCGCCACATCATATTCCGTTTTCGTCTTTGCCTTGCGGATTGCCTTAATATGTTTTCCGTCGTCGTCAAACATCCAGATTTGGTAATTCCACAATTCTTTCAGTTTAAACAAAACGTCCTTATCCCCCGAAAGTTCCTGCCGATATCCGTCGTAAAGCCTGTCGTAAAATTCCTGTAAAAATTCCTTTGACATTTTTTGCAGTTCTTTACCGCTTTCCTCTTCCTCCGCAGACTGTTCCTTTTCGGATGCCCGGATTTGCTCCACAAGAAACGGATTTGCAAGGAGTCCCCGCCCTATCATTATCCGCGACACCTCCGGAAACTGATTTCTAATTTGCCGGTAATCTTCCACTCTGAAAATATCGCCGTTATAACAGACAGGAAACGGGCAACGTTGCGCCGCCAGAGAAAAAAAATCCAGATGAGGATGCCCGCTATAGAGTTCCCTGCGGCTTCTCGGATGTATTATCAGCTCCGTCAGCGGATATTTACAGTAAATTGAAAGAAGTTCATCAAACTCTGAAACGTCGTCTCTTCCAAGCCGTGTTTTTACAGATACTCTCATCTGTGTTTTTTCGAATACTTCTTCAAAGAAAGCGTCCAGTTTGTCAGGAAATGAAAGAAATCCCGCCCCTCTCCCTTTTGATACCACTGTTCCCGACGGGCAGCCCAGATTCAGATTCACTTCATTATAACCAAGCAATTGCAGGCGTTTTGCCGTATTAACAAATTCCGTCGCGTCCGCTGTTAAAATCTGCGGCACAATATTAATATCGGGATTGTTCTCCGGGAGCACATCCTTTAATTCCCTGGCTTTCATTCCTGCCTTGCGGTTTCCTACAATAAACGGCGTAAAATATTTATCGATGTTATAAAAACAGGACTGGTACAAATTCCGGTATATATGTCCCGTAATACCCTCCATCGGCGCAAAATATATTGAAATCATTTAATAATCTACCTTCATCAGGCAAAGCCCCTGTGCCGGCACCGTATACCCCGCTGCCTCACGGTTCTTTGCATATAATATTTTTTCCACTTCACTGACGGGAATTTTGCCAAACCCCACTTCCAGAAGCGTTCCCACTAAGATACGCACCATATTGCGCATAAATCCTGTTCCATGAACTGTAAATGTGATGTAACCGTCTGCCTGCTCTACGGAAATGACATCGACCACCCGGACGGTAGACGGGTATCCTGCCGCCTGCCTGCAAAAAGACGCGAAATCATGTTTTCCCGTAAGAATCGCGGCAGCTTTTCTCATGGCATCCAAATCCGGAGTTCTGTCAAGCTCATAAACATATTTCCGGTCAAAAACAGCTCTATACTCTCCGTAATGACATGTATAACAGTATGTTTTTCCCACCGCGCTGTAGCGCGCGTGAAACTTATCGGAGGCCGGCTTTATTTCCAGTACCGCAATGTCATCGGGCAGATTTTCATTGAGAAGCCGCCTGATTCGGCCTGTTGGATACTCTGTATCCAGCCACACATTGGCAGTCATACCTCTTGCGTGAACGCCCGCGTCCGTTCTTCCCGCGCCGTTAATCTCGGATATTTCACCAAAAACAGCATAAAAGGCTTCCTCCAGCCTTCCCTGAACCGTATCGGTATCCGGCTGGTGTTCCCAGCCGTAATAACGGCTTCCGTCGTAACAAAGCAGCATTTTATAGTTTTTACGCATGGCCTGCACCCGCAAGCCGTTTTGTCAGTTTTCGTTCTGCAAAATAATAACAGAGCACCGACAAAACCATCATCACCGCCACATAGAGCAGACACACTTTTTTTGATGTGTAGTCCAGATTCCACGAAAACCACAGATTCAGATTTTCCAGCAGAACCATAACAGGAAAATGAATCAGATACATGGAGAACGATATTTTCCCTAAAAACAAAAATAGCGGATTTTTCAAAGCCATACGAAGCAGTTTCATATTGACTGCCAAAACGACAAGACTCGGCCACAGAACCATTTCATAAATCAGCACTACCTGCGGGTCCGGCGCAAATACCTTATGACCAAACATAATTCCCGTTGCTGCAACTCCTGCAAATACTGCAAACACAATTCCCGTCACCGCCTGCTGTTTTCGTTTTTCCTGCCGGTTTATCCACTCACAGAACGTACAGGTTAGACAGCCCGCAAAAAATCCAATCAGCCCCCGGCAATTTAAAAAAATCGTCTCACGCCCCTTGACGGCAATAACGATTCCAAGGAGCAAAAGTCCCATGTAAGACACATTTTCCATATTTCGTCTTCCCGCCGTGTACGTCGCGATATAAAACAAAACATACATCACAAGCACAATGCTCAGATACCATGACGGCGCATTAAACGAGCTTGCCACAAGCGCCGTTCCCTGAAGGCACAAAAGATTTAACAGAAAGGAAAGCACCGAATTATCGTAGATATCCTTATAAGCAAAAAACACGCCTGTCATCTTCAAATGAATAAGCTGTAAAAACAGCACGCAAAAAAGGGCAAATACCATTAACGGATAAAAACGAATCAGTCTTTTCTTTACAAAGTCTGTAAATCCTATCTGCGCATTTTTAATTTTATTTCTGTAAACAAACACCATTATAAAACCTGAAATTACAAAAAACAGGTCCACAAAATAACTGGCATAATTCCAGAACCAGTATGTAAGCCTGTTATAAAACGGATACGTTCTCTCCGGTACAAATAAAAAATAATGTGTAAATATTGCGATACCAAGAGCCGCAATCCCTCTTAATCCGTCGATTCCTTTTGTGTCCATTGTCTGGTTCAAAAAACTATCCTCCAAAAAATTGATAAAATTCTATTCGCCGAGCACCTTGATAATTTCACTTCTGATACCACAAAACAGCTTTGCCATCTCGGGGTCAAAATGACTTCCACCGGACTGCTCAATGATATCTTCCTCATAGCGGTTCTTTTCCTCATCGGACTCTGACAGCGTGTGCCACGAAAGAAGAATATGGTGTCTGTTCATCAATCTGCAGATATCTGCCATGTCCAGCCTGTCTCTTACGCTTTCTTCAATATTATGCTCATAATTATCCACTATCTCATTCAAATTATACTGCATAATCAGCATTCCGTAAATGCAGACTAATGCTGCAGACAGATTCCGTATAAACATCTGAAAGGGAATCCGTTTAACAAGTTTCATTAAAATCCTCCCGAATGTATATAAGCACAGCCTGTTTAATCAGGCTGTGCCGTTATTTCTTTTACCAGATTATCAAGCAGCGTCTGCAGACTCTGATTATCCGGATTTCCACCTGCAATTGTAATTCCGAAAATATAGGAAGGGTCCCAATATGTTTCTGCTATGCGTTGGACATAAGAATGCCTTAACTGCTCTGAAAGCGCAGCAATGGCAGGCGCCGTTCTGACGGAGCATACCGCATATTATCATTTCCTTTCACTGATGCTGATGTACACAACTTCATAATATTAACTCTATTTTATCAAAAAGAGGTAAATATTTCAATTATAATTTGCTTACGGCCGTCTTTGACATGTAAAGAATATTTATGGTATAATGTTAAGGTTTTGATAACAGATATTTGTCAGAAAGAGGCACATTATGAAAAAAAGAATTATTACATTTGGTGAAATCATGTTACGGCTCTCACCGGAAAACAATGACCGCTTTGTTCAATGTAACCGCTTTGAAGGCGTGTACGGAGGCGGAGAGGCAAATACTGCCGTCTCGCTCGCGACATTCGGCGTTGATACAAGCTATGTCACAAAACTCCCGGCTCACGGCATCGGTCAGGCGGCTGTCAATTCCCTGCGCGAATACGGCGTTGACACCTCGGATATTGTCCGGGGCGGAGAACAGATTGGCATTTATTTTTTGGAAAAAAAGACAAGCCAGCGTCCTTCCAATGTTATCTACAATAGAAAAGGCTCGGCAATCGCTCTTGCAGATGAAGATGAATTTGACTGGGATAAAATCTTTGACGGCGCGTCATGGTTTCATTTCTCGGGAATTACTCCCGCTGTCAGTCCAACGCTTGCGAAAATATGCCTGACCGCCTGCAAAAAAGCAAAAGAACTCGGACTTACGGTGAGCTGCGACTTAAATTACCGGAGTAAGTTATGGGACGGTGAAACGGCCAACCGCGTGATGACGAAGCTTTGCCGATACATCGACATCTGTATCGCAAATGAGGACGACGCCATCGGTATTTTCCAGCTTGATCTTTCGCAAATAAAAAATATGGAACATCTGCAGGAACCAAACCTTTCAAGAATAAAAAACGAATATGTCGCAAAAAAACTGATGGAAATATTTCCGTTCAAGATGGTCGCTTCCGTATGGCGCAATGAGCAGTCTATCACCACGTTCGCGCTGCAGTCAATGGTTTATACAAACAATTCCGCCTATTACAGCAAAGAATACTACATGAGCGTTCTCGACTATATTGGCGCGGGCGACGCATTTTGCGCGGGACTGATTTATGCCCTGTTACATGAATTTGAGCCGCCTAAATGCGTGGAATTCGCTAACGCCGCAAGCTGCCTGAAGCATACCGTAAGCGGCGATTACAACCTGATTACTCTTGAAGAAGTAGAACGTCTCGCGTTTTCCGAAACCGGAAACGAAGTTTCAAGATAAAACTGCCGCAAAATTTTCTTTCAAAATAAATATCATAAAAGCTGCCGCACTGGCAATAAACATGTCAAGCGGCAGCTTTTTTACAATCGCTTATGTAGTTAATCCGTTATAAATTTCTGTATAAAACTCTTTCTGTCGCACGGCTTACTGTAATAATATCCCTGAATATAATCCGGATGTATCCTGCTTATCTGCTCCAGTTCTTCCTGCGTCTCAATTCCTTCAATGACAATCTGTATCTTCAGACTGTGAACCATCTGAACGATATGCGCCA
>CAJTZH010000103.1 GCA_910584325.1 uncultured Lachnospiraceae bacterium
GAGGCGAATATAGACGGTATTAACCAGGTTATGGTTAACGTTAAGGCAGATATGACGTTTGCGAGCGCGCTGCGTTCCATTCTTCGTCAGGACCCGGATATTATCATGATAGGTGAGATTCGTGATACGGAGACTGCCGAGATTGCGGTAAGAGCGTCCATCACCGGCCATCTGGTAGTAAGTACGCTGCATACGAACAGTACTGCCAATACCGTTTCCCGTCTGATTGATATGGGCGTTGAGCCGTATCTGATTGCGGATTCCCTTGTAGGCGTTATCGCGCAGCGTCTTGTAAGACGTCTGTGCAGGAATTGTAAAAAACCGCATACGGTAACAATGGCTGAGAAGCGGGAATTATCCCTTCATCCGGCAAAGGAATATACCATCTATGAGCCGGTAGGCTGTCAGGAATGCGGCGGCAGCGGATATATGGGACGAATCGGTATTTATGAGATCATGACGGTTTCCAATAAGCTAAAATCCATTATCGGACATGGTGCGGATGTAGACGAGATTAAAGCGGCAGCTATTGCGGACGGTATGACAACGCTGAAAGCGGCGGCCAGAAGATATGTACTGGACGGAACGACGAGCCTTTCGGAGATGGTTCGTGTAACATATGAGGTAGATTAATATTTTGGGAGGGCATCATGGCTACAATACAGGAAATAATTTTAATTGCGAAGGAAGCGGGCGCTTCCGATATTCACATTACCGTTGGACTGCCTCCGATGATGAGACTTCACGGCGATTTAGTTGCCATGAATTTTCCGAGGCTGATGCCGGAAGATACGAAAGCAATCGTTTACAGTATGATGAGAGAGGAACAAAAAACAGCGTTTGAAGAGACTGGGGACTATGACTTTGCGTTTGCCGTTAAGGCAATCGGCCGTTACCGTGTCAATGCGTTTCGTCAGAGAAATGCCGTTGCGTGTGTCATGAGAGCGATTTCCACCAAGATTCCGGCGCCGGATACATTAGGTATTCCCGAATCGGTAGTTGACCTGTATGCCAGAAAGAGAGGTCTGGTGCTTGTAACGGGACCTACCGGAAGTGGTAAGTCCACGACGCTTGCTTCCATTCTGAATGTTGTCAATGAACGCAGAAGCGCCCATATTATTACGATGGAGGACCCAATCGAGTATTTACATTCCCATAAGAAATCCGTTATCAATCAGAGAGAGATGGGCGAAGACTCCGTTGCATATGCAACTGCGCTGCGTTCTGCGCTCCGTGAAGACCCGGACGTTATACTGGTCGGAGAAATGCGTGACCTTGAGACAATCTCCACAGCGATAACGGCTGCCGAGACCGGTCACTTGGTTTTTTCCACACTGCATACCATCGGCGCTGCGGCAACCGTTGACCGTGTGATTGACGTGTTTCCGCCACATCAGCAGGAACAGATTCGCGTACAGCTTGGTATGGTTTTGGAAGCGGTTATTTCCCAGCAGCTGATTCCTACGGCGGACGGCAAGGGAAGAAGAGCGGCGTTTGAGGTGATGCATGCCAATATCGCGATTAAGAATCTGATTCGTGAAGGGAAATCCTACCAGATTCCTACCGCGATGCAGACGAATAAGAAGGGCGGCATGATTACCATGGATGATTCTATTTACGAATTGTATCAGGCAGGCGAGATTTCAAGAGATTCGGCGTTAGAGTTTGCGCAGGATATTCCAATGATGGCAAAGAAGCTCGGCGCGTTTTAATAATACTGTTTTTTCAGAAGTTTTGTACCGGGATACCGTATATTTGGTATCCCGGTTTTTAAATGCCACAATATTTTGTAAAAAGATGTTTACAAGCAAAAATTCTTATATTAAAATAAGTTTTGTGTGATTTGAAATAAGCAGTAAAGAAGTTGAGGTTATTATGGCAGAGAAGAAATATGACGCGTCCAGTATTTCCGTGCTGGAAGGTCTGGAAGCAGTCAGAAAAAGACCCGGTATGTATATCGGCAGCGTTTCTACAAAGGGGTTAAATCATCTGATATACGAAATATGTGATAATTCGGTGGACGAGCATCTGGCGGGTTACTGTAATGAGATAACGGTGGCGTTAAATCCTGACGGTACGGCAACCGTAAGAGATAACGGGCGCGGTATTCCAGTGGGAATCCATCCGAAAATGGGAATCCCGGCAGTCGAGGTTGTTTTTACGATGCTTCATGCGGGCGGTAAGTTTGGCGACGGCGGTTATAAGATATCCGGCGGACTGCACGGTGTGGGCGCGTCGGTTGTCAACGCGCTTTCAAAATGGCTTGAGGTTACAATCCGGGTGGGGGGTGTTGTATACAAACAGCGGTATGAGCGGGGGAAGGCGATGTATTCCCTCAAAGAAACCGGGACATGCAGAAAGAACGATACGGGCACGGAAATAACATTTCTTCCGGACGCGGAGATATTTGAAAAGACACGTTTTAAGGAAGACGCAGTCAAATCAAGACTTCACGAGACAGCGTACTTAAATCCCAATCTGACCATACATTTTATTGATAAGCGTGTGACGCCGGAGGAAAAGATAGAGTTTCATGAACCAAACGGAATCAGGACGTTTGTGGAGGATTTGAACGCCGGCAAGGAAGCGGTTCATGATATTATTTACTTTAAGAGAGAGACGGATGGTATTGAGGTGGAAGCTGCCATTCAGTTTGTGGATGAATTTCAGGAAAATATTTTAGGATTCTGCAATAACATTTTCACGCAGGAAGGCGGTACGCATATTACGGGGTTCAAGGCAAAATTTACGACGGTCATAAATCAGTATGCCAGAGAACTCGGCATTTTAAAAGATAAGGATGCGAATTTTACCGGATTTGACGTAAGAAACGGTATGACGGCGGTGATTGCCGTAAAGCACCCGGAACCGCGTTTTGAGGGACAGACAAAGACGAAGCTTGATAATCCCGACGCGGGAAAAGTTGTTTCGGATGCGGCAGGAGAAGAACTTGTTCTCTATTTTGATAAGAATTTGGAGACGTTAAAAAGCGTGATTGCCTGCGCGGAAAAATCCGCAAAAATTCGTAAGGCGGAGGAAAAAGCAAAGACAAACCTTTTGACAAAACAGAAGTTTTCCGTGGATGGAACGGGTAAACTTGCGAATTGCGAAAGCAGGAATCCTGAGGAATGCGAAGTATTCATTGTGGAGGGAGATTCCGCAGGGGGCTCTGCAAAGTCCGCGAGAAACCGGAAAACACAGGCGATTATGCCGATTCGCGGTAAGATTTTAAACGTCGAGAAAGCAAGCATCGATAAGGTTCTGGCAAACGCGGAGATTAAAACGATGGTGACGGCATTCGGCTGCGGGTTTATGGAAGGTTACGGGAATGATTTCGACATTTCAAAACTCCGCTATAATAAGATTATTATTATGACGGATGCGGATGTGGACGGTGAACATATCGCGACGCTTCTTTTAACGTTTTTCTATCGCTTTATGCCGGATTTGATTTCCGAGGGGCATGTGTATCTTGCAACGCCGCCTCTTTACAAGGTGGTGCCAAAGAAAGGGGAAGGCGAGTATCTCTATGACGATAAGGCGCTTGAGCGTTACAGAAGGACGCATACAGCGCCGTTTACCTTACAGCGTTACAAGGGTCTTGGAGAGATGGACGCAGAGCAGCTCTGGGAGACGACGTTAAATCCCGAAACAAGGATTTTGAAGCAGGTAGAAATTGAGGACGCGAGGATGGCGTCAGACGTGACGTCAATGCTGATGGGAACGGACGTGCTCCTTCGAAAGAATTTTATTTATGAGCATGCGGCAGACGCGCAGCTTGACATATAAGCGGTAAAACGGAGGAAATTATGGCGGAACAGATTTTAAAAACAGAATATTCCGAGTTGATGCAGAAGTCGTTTATCGACTATTCCATGAGCGTGATTACCGCGAGGGCGGTGCCGGATATCCGCGACGGGTTAAAACCGGTACAGCGGCGTGTTTTGTATGCCATGGAGCAGCTGGGATTAAATTATGACAAACCGCACCGGAAATCGGCGAGAATTGTCGGCGACGCCATGGGTAAGTATCACCCGCACGGCGACAGTTCCATTTATGAGACGCTGGTGGTGCTCGAACAGGATTTTAAAAAGGGTATGGCGCTTGTGGACGGGCACGGAAATTTCGGTTCCATTGAGGGAGACGGCGCCGCCGCGATGCGTTATACGGAAGCAAAGTTAAAGAAATTTACGCAGGAAGTGTATCTTGCTGATTTGGACAAGAACGTTGTTGATTTTGTACCGAATTTTGACGAGACGGAAAAAGAGCCGGAGGTTCTTCCGGTAAGAGTGCCGAATATTCTCATTAACGGTTCGGAAGGAATCGCGGTCGGCATGACGACAAATATTCCCACGCATAACCTTGTGGAAGTCATCAATGCGGTTGAAGCATATATGGATAACAATGACATTACGACGGAACAACTGATGCAGTATGTACCGGGACCGGATTTTCCGACGGGCGGTATTGTGATAAATAAAGACGAGCTTCCGGATATTTACGAGAGCGGAACGGGAAAAATTAAAATCCGCGGCAAAATAGAGTTTGAGGAGGCGGCAAAAAAAAGCGAGCGTGACCGGCTTGTGATTACGGAAATTCCGTATACGATGATTGGCGCCAATATCGGCAAATTTATTTCCGATGTCGTAGATTTGGTAGAAAGCAAGAAAACAGCGGATATTTATGACATTTCAAACGAATCGTCCAAAGACGGCATCCGTATTGTGATTGAGTTAAAAAAGGGCGCGGATGCAAATAAGCTAATCAACATGCTTTATAAAAAGACAAAGCTGGAGGATACGTTCGGCGTCAATATGCTTGCCATTGTTGACGGCAGGCCGGAGACGCTGGGGCTTAAGAAGATTATTGAGCACCATGTGAAATTTCAGTTTGAGCTGGCAACAAGAAAATATACGACGCTGTTAAAGAAGGAGCAGGATAATAAAGAAATCAAGGAAGGTCTTATAAGGGCATGCGATATCATTGATTTGATTATAGAAATCTTAAGAGGCAGTCAGAATCTCAAGCAGGCAAAGGCATGTCTTGTAAACGGCGATGTCACGGACATCCGCTTTAAGAGCGGGCAGTCAAAAAAAGAGGCGGAAAAACTTTCGTTTACGGAGCGGCAGGCGTCGGCGATTCTGGAACTGCGTCTTTCTAAGTTAATTGGTCTTGAAATACTTGCGCTTAATAAAGAGTATGAAGAATGTCTTAAAAAAATCGCGGAGTATGAAGGGATTCTCGGAAACCGCAAGGTGATGATGAAGACCATAAAAAAAGATTTGGAAGTGATTAAAAAAGAGTACGGCTATGCACGTAAAACGGTGATTGAGAACGGGGAAGCCGCAGTTTATGAGGAAGAGAAGATTACGGAGCAGGAAGTCGTCTTTCTGATGGACCGGTTCGGTTATGCGAGGACGATTGACACCGCTACGTACGAACGGAATACGGAAACGGTCATCAGTGAGAATAAATATGCGTTTTCCTGCATGAATACGGACAGAATCTGTATTTTTACGGACAAAGGAAATCTGCATCAGATGAAAGTGAAAGATTTGCCGTTCGGGAAACTCCGCGACAAGGGAACGCCGGTTGATAACTTGTGCAATTACAATTCTTCCGTGGAAAATATCATTTATCTATGCGATTCCAATTCCCTGAAGAATAACACATTTTTGTTTACGACAAAATGCGGAATGGCAAAACTTGTGGATTCGTCCGAGTTTGACGTATCGAAAAAAACCGTGCTCGGAACAAAGCTTGGTGAGAATGATTTACTGGTGTCCATGGACAGGGTGAAGATTACGAAAGAAGTATATACAAAATTTACGCTTGACGGCGAAAAGGTAGAGGAAGAGGTGATTGAGAGCAGCCAGACCGTTATTTTAAAAACTTCCCAGGGCGTCTTTTTGAAGTTTCCTTTATCAGATGTGCCGGAAAAGAAAAAGAGCGCGGTAGGCGTGCGCGCCATTAAGCTTGCCGATAAAGATTATGTCGATGAAGTTTATATTATATCGGATGATATGGACATTTCGATTGAATATAAGGGAAAGCAGATTGAAACAAGAAAATTAAAACTTGCCCATAGGGACACTAAAGGTACGAAAGTGCGCGTTTAGTGTTTTGGGATAGGGAATGGAATACCGTATGCATATTTTGTCGGCGGACTGTAATACAATGGTTGTAAGCAGGAAATCGGAGAACTGTATGCGGTATTTTTATTTTAGGAAAAAAGCGGTTTGTGTACTGTTGGCGTTTGTTTTATGTGTTGTAGGAACCGCGGCTGTTTTCGGGGAGGAAAAGCCGACGCTTTCATTAAATGCGTTGTCGGCATGTCTTCTTGACGGAGAGAGCGGCAGGGTGCTTTACGGGAAAAATGAGACAGAGCAGCGCGCCATGGCGAGCACAACCAAAATTATGACATTAATCGTGACGCTTGAAAACGCGGATTTAAATGATGTGGTCACGATTTCGAAAAATGCGGCGAGACAGCCGGACGTTCAGTTAAATGTGAATACGGGGGAACAGTATATTCTGGGAGACTTATTGTATTCACTGATGTTGGAATCCCATAATGATGTTGCCGTCGCCATTGCGGAGCATGTGGGCGGCAGCGTAGAAGGGTTTGCCGCGCTGATGAATGCGAAAGCGGCGGAACTTGGGATGGAAAATACATATTTTATTACGCCGAACGGACTGGACGCGCAGGATGAAAATGGCAGGCATTCCACAACGGCGGTGGATTTAGCGCGCCTTGCGGCTTATGCTGTCAAGAATGAGCAGTTTGTCGCAATTACGAATACAAAGTCGTATTCGTTTAGGGAAGTCAACGGTAAGCGTTCATTTACGGTTAATAACAAGAATTTGTTTCTTTCTATGATGAACGGTGCGATTGGTGTCAAGACAGGCTTTACGGGGGAAGCCGGATATTGCTTTGTGGGGGCTGTCAGACAGGACGGCAGAACGTTTGTATCAGTCGTGTTAGGAAGCGGATGGCCGCCGAATAAGACATATAAATGGAAAGATACCAGAACGCTGATGCAGTTCGGGCTGGAGCATTATTTTCCTGAAACAATTTATGACGAAGAATTTTACGAGACCATTCCGGTGTCGGGAAGCCCCAAAGAGACGGTTGATATCCGCGCAAAAGGAAGTCTTTCCATGCTTTTGTCAGAATATGACTCGGTGAGGGTTTATTATGAGTATAAAAAAGAGCTGACTGCGCCCGTGTACGCGAACGAGCTTGTCGGAAATATTTATGTAACACTAAACGACGAGATAGTCGATATTATCGAGATACGGACTGTCGAGGAGGCGAAAAAAGACACGTTTATCCGTTATATTGAGGATGTAATAAAAATTTTTCTTTTTTAAATAAATTTTACGGTAACTCCATTCAAGTATTACTTGTCTTTTTGCCTCCGACAATATATAATTAAAAATGGCAGAATTTTTTAAAAGATAAAATATTATGGAGGTCTGTAAAATGAGCAATACAGCACAAGAATCAGCAAGAAGCAGAATCGCTGCTTTACTTGATGATAACAGTTTTGTGGAAATTGGCGGATTGGTTACTGCAAGAACAACCAACTTCAATTTGCAAGAAAAAGATACTCCGGCGGACGGTGTTGTAACCGGTTACGGGGTAATTGACGGCAATCTTGTGTATGTATACAGCCAGGATGCGAACGTGTTAAACGGTTCAGTCGGCGAAATGCATGCAAAAAAGATTTGTCGTCTTTATGATTTGGCATTAAAAATGGGGGCACCGGTCATAGGACTTTTAGACTGCGCTGGCCTTAGATTACAGGAGGCTTCCGACGCGTTAAACGGTTTCGGTGAGATTTACATGAAACA
>CAJTZH010000104.1 GCA_910584325.1 uncultured Lachnospiraceae bacterium
AGATTTACTTCGATTTCCGCTATGTCTTCTCTTGTAAGTGCTTTACTCATTTTTTCAAACATATATAGCCCTTCCGTAAATTTCAATTTATCTAAAAAGAATTATATTATGTTTTTATCACATTATAAACGATGTACTGTTCCTCATGTCGAAAAAGAACTAGAAGTTTTATCTGACAGCTTCCATAAAGTGACAAAATTCGCAGGGCAGATGGACTATAATGCAAGGTGTAAAAACGTTATGCCAAACGGTGATGGAGGTGAAGGTTGCAGGGCAGAATATATCTTGATGTATTCTTCGTGATAAATTTCATAATGGATTATATTGTATTGTCCGTAACCTTTTCCATTCTTGGAGAGCAGAGTAAAATTTGGCGCAGGTTACTGGCTGCTTTCATGGGCGGTATATGGGCGGTATTAGTTGTTATTGTTATGAAATATCATGGACAATGGAAGATTTTATTAAACGCGGCGACGTACACTGTGATAACGGTGCTGATGTTGATGATTGCGGGAGAAAGGCGGGATGTTAAAAAACTGCTGCGGGCATATAGTACAATGTTTGTCTGTGCGGTTTGTCTTGCGGGCATCTGCTATGCGGTCTGGTACCACACGGCAGTCGGGTATATGCTCGTAACGGGACAGCTCGGCGTTGTACAGATAGGCGCGGGCTGTATCTGTTTTTGCCTGATAAAATCGGCTGTAAAAAAGTTTTTGAGAGTACGCAGGAGTTTTGGCAGTGATTTATGCAAAGTGGAATTAACGATTGAAAAGAGCCATATACAGTTCTTAGGGCTGATAGACACGGGAAATGTCTTAAAAGACCCTTACACGGGAAAAAATGTACATATTGTAAGGTCCGATATTCTAAGCGGGATATTACGGAATAAGGATGATTATGCGAAACGGCATTACAGACTTGTACCGTTTCATTCCGTAGGGAAAGAAGCGGGACTGATTCCGGTGATTGATGTTGAATGTATGAAGGTCTTTGATTGCAGAAGAATGATATTTAAAGACGAAGCCGTAATAGGGATTTACGACGGAATGTTATCCGGCACGTCTTCCTATGATGCGCTGATTAATGCGGCAGTCTTTAGAAATTAAAAGAATAGGGGAAAGAATATGATTTTAAAGGTGGCGGTTCCGGAACGGTTCCATTTTAAAATGGTGCCTACAATTAAAAATTTGTTGTTTTTTAATCAGGGAGAAATTCACTATATAGGTGGAGCTGATGTATTGCCCCCACCACTGGAGGCAGAAGAAGAGGCTGAGGTGATAAGACGCCTTGGCGACGAAAATGACGAGGGAGCGAAATCAAAGCTGATTGAACACAATCTGCGTCTTGTGGTGTATATTGCCAAGAAATTTGACAATACCGGCGTAGGTGTGGAGGATTTGATTTCTATAGGAACAATCGGGCTGATTAAGGCGATTAATTCCTATAAACCCGACAAAAATATTAAACTGGCGACATACGCGTCCCGCTGTATTGAAAATGAGATTTTAATGTATCTCAGACGCAATAATAAAACGAAAATGGAGGTTTCGATTGACGAGCCTCTGAATGTGGACTGGGACGGTAACGAGTTATTGTTATCCGATATTCTGGGGACGGATGAAGACGTCATTTACCGGGATATCGAAGATGAGGTGGAGAGAAAGCTTTTAAACAAAGCGATTAGTAAATTATCAGATAGAGAACGGACAATTGTGGATTTGCGGTTTGGACTGACGGCGGCGGACGGAGCGGAAATGACGCAGAAAGAGGTCGCTGACCTTCTGGGAATTTCCCAGTCGTACATATCCCGTCTGGAAAAGAAAATTATTAAGCGTCTGAAGAAAGAAATCGTAAAATTCGAGTAAATTTTTCAATGAGATAAGGGGCTTTATGCTTCATGTATGTTTTTGTTTCTACATGGCGCGTAAGCCCCTTATTTTTTATTGACAGGAAATGTATGCGCTTTCTGTCGTTTACTCCAGATACCGTTTCATGGAATTTAGGGCGTTTTTTTCCAGACGGCTGACCTGCGCCTGGGAGATTCCGGCTTCTTCGGCGACTTCCATCTGTGTTTTTCCCTCGTAGAAACGCAGGGTAATAATCTGGCGTTCCCGCTCGGACAGACGGTTAATCGCTTTTTTTAGCACCAAATCCTGAACCCAGTTTTCCTCGCTGCATTTTTTGTCGCTAATCTGGTCCATAATATATAATGTATCGCCGCCCTCGGAATAAACGGGGTCGTAGAGTGACATGGGACTCTGAATAGCGTCTAACGCCATGACGATATCTTCTTTTCCGATACCGATTTCGCTCGCTATTTCCATGATAGTCGGCTCTTTCTGATTCTTTTTTGTGAGCGCTTCTTTGGCGTAGATTGCCTTGTAGGCGGTGTCGCGCAGGGAACGGGAAACGCGGATGGAATTGTTGTCCCGCAGATAGCGTTTGATTTCGCCGATAATCATCGGTACGGCGTAGGTGGAAAATTTTACGTTCTGTGTAACGTCAAAATTGTTGATTGCTTTGATGAGACCGATGCATCCGATTTGAAAGAGGTCGTCCACATTTTCATTGCTGTTGGAAAAACGCTGAATTACGCTTAAAACCAGTCGGAGATTACCTTTTATATATAAATCGCGGGCTTCCATATCGCCCTCCTGAATCCGTTTAAAAAGTTCTTCTTTTTCATCTTCTTTTAAGAGCGGAAGTGTCGCGGTATTGACGCCGCAGATTTCAACTTTATAGATAGCCATGTATTTGTTCCTCCAAGATGTTTTCTTTAAGCCTATAAATGATTTTTTCCTTAAATGGAATGTTTATACTTGAAAGAAATGGCAATTTTTGTCTGAATTTCATAGTATAATAACAAGAATCTGTTTGAGGAGTTTTTATGCGTATCTGTGATTTAAAAAACAAAGAAGTCGTCAATGTCTGCGACGGCAAGGTGCTGGGGTTTGTGTCGGACGTGGACTTTGATATCAACAAAGGCTGTATCTGTGCGATTGTCGTTCCGGGCCCCATCAAATTCTTTTCGTTTTTCTGCCGTGAATTTGATTTTGTGATTCCGTTTGACCGAATCGACTGTATCGGACCGGATGTGATACTTGTCCGCGTGAGAGTAGATGAGATTAAGGTGAAATGTTCCTAAAGACGCGGGAAATAAAATTTACGAAACGGAAAGGAAAATGCTAGTTGACCGAATCTTTTTTATTGTCTATAATAAAAAGATAAGTATATTTGGGAGGATTATCCAATGAAGTGTCCATATTGCGGAAGTGAAGGTTCGGGGGTTGTTGATACAAGACCCGTAGAAGAGAACAATTCGATTCGAAGAAGAAGAGAGTGCTTTGTGTGTAAGAAGCGTTTTACTACATATGAGAATGTTGAGACAGTGCCGCTTATCGTCATTAAAAAAGACGATACCAGAGAGCCGTATGACCGTCATAAAATTGAGGCGGGCATTGTGCGTGCCTGCTATAAGTGTCCTGTGTCTTTGACGCAGATTAACTCGATTGTGGATGAGGTAGAGGCAGAGACGTTTTCTACCGGCGACAGGGAGGTTTCTACCTGCCGGATTGGCGAGATTGTAATGAAGAAATTAAAAGAAGTGGATGCGGTTGCGTATGTTCGGTTCGCTTCCGTTTATCGCGAATTTAAGGACGTCAATACTTTTATGGACGAATTAAAGAAGTTTCTGGAGTAGCGTATGTTTCAAAAGTTTTATCCCAACGCGTATTTGAACAGTACGTATGAAATTGATTTTGAAAAGCTTAAAAAAGACGGATTTGCGGGTGTTATCTTTGATATAGATAACACCCTTGTAATGCATGGGGAACCGGCGGATGCGCGCGCGCTTGCGTTGTTTCAAAGACTTTTTTTTCTGGGGTTTGATACCTGTCTTTTATCAAATAATAAGAGGCCTCGTGTGGAGAGTTTTGCAAATCAGGTATCCTCCAAATTTATTTTTAAGGCTGACAAGCCTTCCGTGAAAGGATATGAGAAAGCGATGGAACTCATGGGAACGGACAGAACGAATACGATTTTTGTCGGAGACCAGCTGTTTACGGATGTATTTGGGGCGAACCGCGCGGGAATTTGCACAATTCTCGTAAAACCGATACATCCGAAAGAAGAAATTCAGATTGTCTTAAAACGGTATCTGGAAAAAATTGTACTGTTTTTTTATAAGAGGAGTCTGAAAAAAAGCAGGGAGGCAGTAAAATGACAGAACTGAATGCGAAGACGCGTTTGTGCGGACTGATAGGAAATCCTGTGAGCCATTCCGTTTCTCCGCTCATACATAACCAGTTGTCACGGATGCTTGGAATCAATATGGCGTATGTGACGTTTCCGGTGGAAGAGCAGGATGTGGAGGCGGCGGTCAAAGGAGCGTTTGCGCTTAACATTCTCGGACTGAATGTGACAGTGCCGCATAAACAAAGCGTCATTCCGTATCTTGCGGATATCGATGCGATTGCAAAGGCAGTCGGGGCGGTCAATACGCTTGTTCATACCGAAAACGGATATAAAGGATACAATACGGATATCACCGGGTTTCACAGAAGCCTTATGGATGAGCATATTGCCATAGAAGGTGAACAGGTCATCCTTTTGGGAGCGGGCGGCGCATCCCGTGCCATCGCGTTTTTGCTGGGACGGGAAGGGGCGAAAACAGTTTATCTGTTAAACCGCAGCGTAAAGAATGCGGAGGATATTGCGCAGGCAGTAAAAAGCTATATTGGACGTGATGTGATTGTGCCGATGGCGCTTATGGAATACCGGAATCTTCCAAACGAACGGTATCTTTGCATCCAGACGACGAGCGTGGGACTGCATCCGCACGATAACGACGTGGTAATTGACGACGAATCATTTTACAAGAGGGTTCATACGGGCGTGGACATTATCTATAATCCGTATGAGACGCGTTTTATGAAGGAAGTAAAAAAAGCCAAAGGAAAAGCCGTAAACGGCATGAAGATGCTGCTCTGGCAGGGTGTGGCGGCATATGAACTGTGGAATAATGTGAGCGTTTCCAAGGAACAGGCACAAGCGGTGTATGAATTGATGAAAAGGAAATTGGGATAAAATGACGAATATCGTGTTAATCGGATTTATGGGATGCGGCAAGACGACGCTTGGCAGGTGGCTTGCCGACAGACAGCAGATGGACTTTGTGGATACCGATGAATTGATTGTAAGATTAGAAAATATGTCTGTCGCGGACATTTTTGAAAAAAAGGGAGAAGCGTATTTTCGTGACCTTGAGACGAAAGTACTGCGGATACTTCTGGGAGAAGAACAAGACGGCGGAGAAAATCTGCGTATTCATAAATCAACGGTTATTTCCGTGGGCGGCGGAGTTCCCATGAGAGAAGAAAACAGAGCGCTGCTTCATAAACTGGGAAAGATTATTTTCCTGGATACTTCCGTAAACGAGCTGGTAAGGCGCCTTGAGCGGGATGAGACGAGACCGCTTCTAAGGGGCGGAGCGCTCAGGGAAAAAATTGAGCGTCTGATGGACGAGCGTCTTGATATTTATGACGACACGGCGGATATTATCGTTACGACGGATAATCGTACTCTGAACAAAGTGTTTGATGATATTATAAAAGAATGGGGATAATGAAATGACGGGCGGGGAGGCAGTATGAAGTCACAAGAAGATTTTCTGGCGCGGATTCGTATGAAAATGCCGGAGTTTTCCAAAGGACAAAGAGCGATTGCGAGATACATTTTGTCAAATTATGATAAAGCGTCTTATATGACTGCGGTACAGTTAGGAAAAATGTCGGGTGTCAGCGAATCTACAGTGGTGCGGTTTGCGGGCGGGATGGGGTGCGACGGGTATCCTGAATTTCAAAAGCAGCTTGCGGACTATGTCAGCCGCCGTCTTTCCATGACAAAACGCCTGGAACTGGACGTTGACGAGATGGATTTTGAAGAGCAGATAGATTTTGTCATGGGCAACGATATGGAAAATCTTCGAAAAACGTGGGAAACGCTTGACCGTAACGCTGTAAACGAGGCAGTGGAAAGTTTATTGGCGGCGGAACATATCTATGTTGTCGGCGTGCGAAGCTGCAGCGCCATCGCGAATCTTCTGACGTTTTACCTGCGGTTTGTTTTTGAGAATGTGACGCCGGTGTCAAACAGCGGCTCCACGGAACTGATAGAGCAACTTGTCCGTGTTAATGAGAAGGACGTTGTCATCGGCATCAGTTTCCCGCGGTATTCTATGGGAACGCTAAAGGCGTTGGAATTTGCCAATGACAGAAACGCCAAAATTATTGCCATAACGGACAATAAGCATTCTCCTCTGAAGCTGTATTCTTCCTGTAATCTGTTTGCGCCAAGCAATATGTCGTCCGTTGTAGATTCCTTTACGGCACCCGTCAGCCTTTTAAATGTGCTGATGGTATCGCTGTGCATGAGGAAACGGATGGAAGTGCTGCTGTATCTGGACGGTCTTGAGAAGGCATGGATGGATTATCCGGTCGTGCGTTCCGATGAGATGGATTACTTAGATGAAGAAAATATAAAGGATTTTGACTGATTGGAGAGAACATGAGCAGTGTGCTGATAATCGGCGGCGGAGCGGCAGGAATGATGGCGGGAATCATTGCGGCGCGCTGCGGTCACAGAGTAACGATATTAGAAAAAAATGAAAAATGCGGTAAAAAGGTTTTTATAACAGGCAAGGGCAGATGTAATCTCACGAACGCCAAAGAACCGGATGAAGTTTTAAATAGTATTGTAACGAATAAAAAGTTTATGTACAGTTCCCTGAAACAGTTTAGCAATTATGATGTGATGGGATTTTTTGACGAACTTGGTCTTCCTTTAAAGGTAGAACGGGGAAACCGCGTATTTCCCGAATCTGATAAATCGTCCGATGTGATAGCGTGTCTTGTCAGGGAGCTTGCGCGTCTTGGCGTGGATATCCGCTATCATACGGCAGTAACAGAAGTTGTTACGAAAGACGGCGCGTTTTCGCATGTAGTGGATGAACATAAAAACATATGGAGGGCAGATTACCTGATTGTGGCGACAGGCGGGAAGTCCTATCCATCGACAGGCTCCACCGGAGACGGATATGCGTTTGCAAAAGCAATGGGGCATACAATTGTGAAAACATCGCCGGCGCTTGTGCCATTTAATGCTGCAGAAGAGTACGTCAAAAAACTTCAGGGGCTGAGTCTTAGGAATGTCGCCGTAACCATCGAGGATGACGGAAAAGAAGTCTATTCGGATTTCGGGGAGCTGCTGTTTACACATTTCGGCGTCAGCGGTCCGACCATTATCAGCGCGTCGAGTATGGTGACGGAAAGAATCGCAGAGAGAAATTTGAAGCTTTTTATTGATTTAAAACCGGCGCTTTCCAGAGAACAGCTTGACGACAGAATTTTAAGAGATTTTGCCGAGAACAGGAACAAAGCGTTAAAGAACGCGCTTGATAATCTGTATCCGAAGAAACTGATTCCGGTGATGACGGATTTGAGCCGGATTGACGGGAATAAAAAAGTAAACGGAATAGCAAAAGCAGAGCGGGAGCGGCTTTTATGCCTGACAAAACGGTTCCCGGTGACGCTTTTGGGACTTCGGGGATACAACGAGGCAATTATTACGCAGGGCGGCGTCAGTGTCAAAGAAATTCATCCTGCCACCATGGAATCAAAACTTGTAAAACATGTGTTTTTTGCGGGCGAGGTTCTGGACGTGGACGCGGTGACGGGCGGA
>CAJTZH010000105.1 GCA_910584325.1 uncultured Lachnospiraceae bacterium
AAGGAACTTACCTGCATCATCACGGGAGAATCCGAATGTCATCTGTGTCAGGTCGTTTGTACCGAATGAGAAGAACTCCGCTTCCTGCGCAACCAAATCTGCCGTAAGAGCAGCTCTTGGAATCTCAATCATCGTACCAATATGATACTGCATATCGGAATTCTTTTCCGCTTTCACCTTTTCCGCAGTCTCGACAACAACTTCTTTTACATATTTTAATTCCTTCACTTCGCCAACGAGCGGAATCATAATCTCAGGAACAATCGTGTATCCCTTTTCCTTGGAAACCTCAATGGCAGCCTCCATAACGGCTCTTGTCTGCATTCTCGCAATTTCCGGATAGGTAACTGCAAGACGGCATCCTCTGTGACCCATCATCGGGTTAAACTCATGAAGCGCGTCACATTTTGCCTTAACATCGGCAACCGTAAGTCCCATATCGTCTGCCAGCGCCTTGATGTCTTCCTCTTCCGTCGGAACAAACTCATGAAGCGGCGGGTCAAGATAACGCACGGTCATCGGCTTTCCTTCCAGCGCCTCGTACATTGCCTTAAAATCTGCCTTCTGGAATTCTCCGATTGCCTTTAACGCCTCTTCTCTCTGCTCTACGGTATCCGATAAAATCATCTTTCTGAACTTCGGAATTCTGTCCTCGCCAAAGAACATATGCTCTGTACGGCAAAGACCGATACCCTCCGCGCCAAGCTCTACAGCTTTCTTTGTGTCTCTCGGCGTATCCGCGTTGGTTCTTACGCCAAGCGTTCTGTACTTGTCCGCCCAAGCCATGATACGACCGAAGTTGCCGCCGATTTCAGCCTCATTTGTCTGAATATCGCCTTTATAAATCTTACCTGTAGAACCGTCTAAGGAAATATAATCGCCTTCTTTAAACGTATATCCGCCAAGTTCGAATGTCTTATTCTCCTCGTCAATCTTAATGTCGCCGCATCCTGATACGCAGCAGGTTCCCATACCTCTCGCTACAACCGCAGCATGGGAGGTCATACCGCCGCGGACGGTTAAAATGCCCTGTGCCGCATTCATACCCTCAATATCTTCCGGCGAGGTCTCAAGACGCACAAGAATAACGCGTTCGCCTCTACCGCCCTTACCTGCCGCCTTTGCTTCGTCAGCCGTAAAGTAAACCTTACCTGCTGCCGCGCCCGGAGAAGCAGGAAGCGCCGAACCGATAACTTCGCCTTCCTTTAACGCCTTTGCGTCAAATGTCGGGTGAAGAAGCTGGTCAAGAGACTTTGCCTCGATACGAAGCACGGCTTCTTCCTCGGTAATCTGTCCTTCATCCACAAGGTCGCAGGCAATTCTGATTGCGGCAGGAGCCGTTCTCTTTCCGTTACGCGTCTGTAAGAAGTAGAGCTTTCCTTCTTCAATCGTAAACTCCATATCCTGCATATCATGGAAATGATTCTCAAGCTTCATCGCCAGTTCCATAAACTGCTTATAGCAGTCCGGTAAATCCCTCTCAAGCTGAGAAATTGGCTGCGGAGTACGCACACCTGCAACAACATCCTCACCCTGCGCATTAATCAGATATTCACCGAAAATACCCTTCTCACCGGTAGACGGATTTCTTGTAAACGCAACACCCGTACCGGATGTATTACCCTTATTACCGAATACCATTGTCTGTACGTTGACAGCCGTACCCCAGTCGCCCGGAATATCGTTCATACGACGGTAAACAATCGCTCTTGGGTTGTCCCATGAACGGAACACCGCCTTAACGGCGCCCATTAACTGCTCTTTTGCATCCTGCGGGAACTCCTCGCCGTTCATCGCTTCCTTATAAACAGCTTTGAATTTATTGGCAAGCTCTTTTAAATCCTCAGCCGTTAATTCCGTATCAAACTGAACGCCCTTTGCCTCTTTCATCTCGTCAATAATCTTCTCAAAATAAGACTTCGGAACTTCCATTACGACATCCGAATACATCTGGATAAATCTTCTGTAAGAATCATACGCGAATCTTGGATTTCCTGTCTTCTTTGCAAATCCTTCCACAGCCACGTCATTCAAACCAAGATTCAAAATCGTATCCATCATACCCGGCATAGATGCTCTCGCACCGGAACGCACGGATACGAGAAGCGGGTCTTCCGTATCGCCGAACTTCTTGCCGTTCTCATTCTCAAGCCATGCCAGCGCTTCAAAAATCTGTTTCTGAATTTCGTCCGAAATCTGCTTACCGTTATTGTAATAATCGGTACAAGCCTCTGTTGTTACCGTAAATCCCTGTGGAATCGGCATGCCAAGGCCCGTCATTTCTGCCAGATTACATCCCTTTCCTCCCAGAAGATTTCTCATTGATGCATTTCCTTCTTTAAATAAATACACCCATTTTGCCATTACTAATATACCTCCAAAAAATATTTACGAAACCGTTTTACATCGTTAATATTATAACAATTATATAGAACATCGTCTACCAAAACTTATACGTGAAATTATACAAAAATTTCCCGCAAATTCTGAAAGCGCTTCCATTCCGCTGATATCCCTGCTTGGTGAATAATTTTACTATATTCACTTTTGTAAAAAATATACAAAAATGGAAATTTATTTAAAACTCAGATATACTTCCGCAACGCCTTCCCTTGTCGTTAACTTCCCTCCGGTGCTATTACAGGTATAGAGAATACCGTCATAGGCATAATAAAGCTTACCGCTTTTTTCCACAACATTGCACCGGCTCCTATACATATCATAAGCGGAAAGAAGCAGAACCGGAGCCTTAAAAGTTCCACCCGCACCATACAGCGCGCCAGACTTTGCGTAAACCACTTTGTCGGAATTTGCAACGGCTCTGAGCGTACCTGCCAAAACCCCTCTGTCAACAGAGCCGACTTTGCCCTGCTCATACAGCTCTCCGTTTGGAGTCCGGTAATATATCTTCCCCGTAGACGTACATACAAACTCATATCCGTTTCCGTCTTCCAAAAGACTTGTCCCTCTTTTGTCGGCATACAGATATGGCTGCATATTTGCGTCATAATAAATAAATTCATTTTCATTTTCGCAGGGAACGCTTCTTGTAATGTCTTCTACCAGCAATACCGTTTTTTCACCGTTATACAGGTAAATATCCGTAGAAACCACAACCTCATAAGGTCCCAGTTCCAGTTCTTCATAATATATACAGCCGTCGCTTGTCACATCGACAACCGTATACGGATTGGAACCGCTTCCGATAAAACGGCATCCATCCTTATCGGAAATATAAAGGAAGTAACTGACCGTTTCCTCATCTACGCCTTCCTTCGAAACAAACGCCGCACACGTTCCCCGCGGACTGACATATTCCTCCGTAATCTCACCGTTCACTCCCGATTTATCAAATGTATTGTGATAGACAAAGTTTCCTTCGGTCGAAAAAATAGAGTCTTCCGCCAAAAATTCTTTAAAAGAACCTTCGGTGGAGTCCATAACCGTACCATCGCCGAATATAAGCCGAAACTGCCCCTGATACATGGCATTTCTTACTTTTCCCGTAATCCAAACAGCGGCTGTTGCAATCACACATACAACAACCGCTATCATAAGTATTTTTTTCAGGATTACAGGATTCACATGAATATTTAGTTTTCGTTTCTTCTGGGCTTCTTCCTTGAGAGCATTTTCATCCTCCCATTCCTGCCTTCTGTTCTTGTACTCATCTTCCTTCACAAAGATGGCAAGTGCGTTGCAGTTCGGACAATTGCGCCCCTCGCTAAATTCTGTTCCACACTTTTCACAAATCATGATTCTGTTCCTGTATCATTAAAAATAAAATTTGTCCTCAAAATATGCCTTTAAATCGGCAATCTTAATTCGCTCCTGCGCCATGGTATCCCTGTCGCGCACGGTAACCGCGCCATCCTCTTCCGACTCAAAATCATACGTTACACAGAACGGCGTTCCGATTTCGTCCTGTCTTCTGTACCGCTTTCCGATATTGCCTCTGTCGTCAAACTCACAATAATAGTACTTGGAAAGCTCAGCATAAATCTTTTCCGCATTCTCCGATAACTTCTTGGAAAGCGGAAGCACGCCGATTTTAACCGGCGCGATAGCCGGATGGAAATGCAGGACGGTTCTCACATCCCCCTCCGCAATCTCTTCCTCATCATATGCGGAACAAAGGAACGCAAGCGTTACTCTGTCTGCTCCCAATGACGGCTCGATAACATAAGGAATATACTTTTCCTTGCTCTCATCATCAAAATATGACATATCTTCACCGGAAACATTCTGATGCTGCGTAAGGTCATAATCCGTTCTGTCGGCAATTCCCCACAGCTCGCCCCAGCCAAACGGGAATAAAAATTCGATATCCGTCGTTCCTTTGCTGTAAAAACAAAGCTCTTCCGGAGAATGGTCTCTTGCCCGCATCTCGTCGTCCTTCATGCCAAGGCTCTTTAACCAGTTAATACAATATTCTCTCCAATACTGAAACCACTCAAGGTCCGTACCCGGCTTGCAGAAAAACTCAAGTTCCATCTGCTCAAATTCTCTCGTCCTGAACGTAAAATTCCCCGGCGTAATCTCGTTTCTGAAAGACTTGCCAATCTGAGCAATTCCAAAAGGAACCTTCTTGCGGGATGTTCTCTGTACATTCTTAAAGTTGACAAAGATACCCTGCGCTGTCTCCGGTCTCAAATATACCGTATTCTTAGCGTCTTCCGTAACTCCCTGAAACGTCTTAAACATCAGATTAAACTGTCTGATTTCCGTAAAATCCTTCTTTCCGCAGGATGGACAACAAATCTCATGTTCCTTAATAAATCCCTCCATCTGTTCGTTTGACCATGCGTCAACAGACTCCGTAAGTTCATGATGATGCTCGCCGCACCAGTCTTCAATCAGCTTATCCGCGCGGAACCGTTCCTTACAGCTCTTACAGTCCATCAGCGGGTCCGCAAATCCGCCGAGATGACCGGAAGCAACCCATGTCTGCGGGTTCATCAGAATCGCGCAGTCCACACCCACGTTATACGGACTTTCCTGCACAAACTTCTGCCACCATGCTTTTTTTACATTATTCTTAAGTTCAACACCCAGGTTGCCGTAATCCCACGTATTCGCAAGACCGCCGTAGATTTCGGAACCCGGATATACAAATCCTCTTGATTTTGCAAGCGCAACAATCTTATCCATTGTCTTTTCCATAAGTACAATCCTCTCATTACTGTTAATATTTTACACTATATTGTAACTTGTAAACCGTACTTTTTCAAGTTATTTCTCGAAATCCCATCTGTGCAAGAATTTCTTCAACTTCCTGTCTTGTTTTATGAACCGTCATACAGCAAACTTTTCTTTCATTTTCTTTCACCGTCATAACATGAATATCATTCATTTCATCGGGATACATACCGCTCATGATGGTAATATTCTCAATATACGGCGCTCCGTATGTACCGTCCAGCGAATAAATCTTCATCCGCTCCTGCGTTTGCGTAACAAGCTTTTTTGTTTCCCTGATAACAACATACCGCTCGGAAAGCATCTCCAGTCCGTTTTTGTAAAGCGCTCTGTCCTCATATTCATTCAACCGCTCACACATTTCTTTAAAAGAACGTCCTTCCGCCTTTGCGAGTTTTGCAATCTGCCTGCCCATATAAGAAATTCTCTGAATCGGATAAAGATATGGGAAACCATATAGAACCGCAGCCAGCAAAAGAAACACTGCCAATATTACAACGCCCGGCATCAACAAATCCGTGGTATAATCCCCTTTCGCCACATAAACAGATTTGAACTGTCCAAAAAAATCCGGATATGCCTGTTTCATTTCATCAACCAGCTTCTGTTTTTCTCCGATATCTTCGCTATATATTTCAATAACATCACAATACTGTAAACCAGCCCAATCCTTTCTGAAAATATCGCCGAACAACACTATAACAACCGAATCCTGAAGCGTCGCTACATAAATATCATATGTTTTGTTGTATGTTGAAACAGTAATCGAAGGTGTTTCCACATAAGCGCCGCCTACCTGAAAACTAAAATTCTTTTTTTCTTTGCCCGTTAATTCCACCTGCCGTCCGGCGTCATAAACCGAATCGGCATGAAGTCTTCCCGTATTGTTCGAATGCGCAAAAAACTTTTCAAGCTGCGCTTGAGTTGTAATATTCGACAATCCAAACGCCGCGCCTTCTGAGGAGATAGCAAAATATATTATAAAGCCAAAAACAAAAAACGCCGCAACAACATAATACACCCACAAAAAACGAAATTCTTTCGCAATACAGGATATGACGTAATTCTTCTTTCTTTTTGTCTGTTTCAAAATTTGTCTCCTATTCTTATTTTTCCAGCAATTCCAGCATTTCCAAGGAATTTAACTTCTTATCCATCGTTAAAAGCATCAATCTTCCCATAATCATACGAAGTTCTGCAAGAACCTCTTCTGTTACGGTAAATGTAAACAGTTTTGCAATCGGCGTCGCCACAATATACTGCAGCGCATACAGCGTTGACTGGCTGATTTCAATGGCATCGGGCGCATTGCGGACGCACTCCCCGCAATACACCGCTCCCTTTGCCGCGCTGAAATACAACAGTCCTTCTTCCTTTTTACATTCCTTACACTGAAAAAACTGCGGATAGGAGCCATGAAGAACCATCATTTTCAATTCCACAATATACCGCACCAAATCATTCGGTATGCTGTCCTTTTTTAACGCCCTGAACGATGCGTACAAAAGATTCAGTTCACCGGACGCATCCATATTTTCATAGGTATAATAATCCGCAAGTTCCATGAAATAGATACCGTAATACACACAGACAATATCCGTGGAAACCTCCTGAAAATAATTATCAATATCAGCCCCCTGAATATTATAAGAAGTTCTTCCTTCATAAAGCCGGAACGTCCCGAAACAAAAAGGATTCGAGTATCCCATCAACGGACTGTTCATACGCCTTGCCCCTTTGGCAAACGCACTGATTTTTCCACGCTCTCTGGTAAGAAGTACTACTCTTTTGTCATAATCATTCACCGGCATCGCCGAAAGAACCATACCGGTTACCGTAATGACATCACCCATTGTTTCTGCTCCCTTTGGCCAACGACATAAATCTGTATCAACAGATTAATTATAATAATATTCAAGTCAGAATTCAATGTTAAAATCGTTTGTTTACATTGCCATGCGAAATTCTTCAATACTGTCTGCTCTTGCCGCCGCTTTTAGCCACACGCCCAGCTTGTCCATATCTTTCTCTTTCAGAATTATCTTTTTCGTTTCATCGGGAACCTGTCCGTAATCTTTCAAAAGCTCCAGAATATCCTTTTGTCTGGCATACTGCATTCCCTGTATTTTTCCTTCTTTTTTGCCTTCTCTTCTACCTTCCCGCCTCGCGTCTTGTTTAATCTCATATATCGCTCTGCACATATCCACTCTCTCCTCTCCGTTTTCTTCCTGAAAATTAAACCGATTCCCAAACTCCTTAATATCAGCGCATACTCTTACCACCTCATATGCGTCCACGGGCATTCTCTCAAAGTAATCCGCATGTTCCAGCATATACTTCTGATAACTCTTTCCTCTCTCCGTCCTCTTGAGTACCCCGACTACATATCTCATGTCCGAACTCATCTTCTGCAAATCTTCATCCGCTATCGCCCGCATCCAGACCGTATGTACCCTGTAGTCATTCACCAGAAAACGCATCGGTTCCGGCACAGCCTCCATATCCATCATGTCCTTAAGCGACAC
>CAJTZH010000106.1 GCA_910584325.1 uncultured Lachnospiraceae bacterium
AACGCATGTTCTCTCTGCTGGCTTCTCGTCATAACAGCCTCCTCAAACAGATAGAAAAATTGCAGGGCAATTTCCTATCAAAATGTAATTGAAAAACTGCAAAGGCAATTTTCAATCAGAAAATGTAAAAGATGTCTATATCCGGACAGAAAATGAAAAGTAATCTCCCGTCAGATAAAATAGACATCTTTCATTATAACAAACTTATTTCACTTTGTCGATATTCACACCGCCGATTCTTACATTCACCGAAACCACATCCAGTCCTGTCATTGTCTCAATCGCCGATTTTACTTTTTCCTGAACCTGAGACGAAATCTTCGGAATACTGTAGCCGTACTCTAAAATAATGGCAAGCACCACTTTTGCCTGATTATTTTCTATCTCTATCCGTACACCCTGCGCCAGATTCTTAATTTTTAACATCGTCACGATCTCGTCTGCCGCCGTTCCCTGCAAAGAATGCACGCCCGGAACCTCTAAAGCCGCAACCGCCGCTATCGTCATGACGACATTTGCCGAAACTTTGATGTCGCCGATTCCCGTCTCGTCGCTTAACACATACCCCTCTTTATTCTTCATATCCATTGCCATAATGGTACCTCCCGTAAAACACTTTATAATATAGTATTATACCAAACAATGAAATTATTGCAAATTGTTTATTGGGGAAATGACAATTTTGTCTGCCGAACAGTCCGTTTTTCTCTTAACGATATCCTCAATCTGCGCCCTCTGTACATCCGTCAGTTCCGTTGTATTTACAACCACGTCCACATTACCGTCCACTATCGTAACGATACAGTCGCCGTATCCTCTTGCTGATAAAAGAAGTTCCGCCGCCATCTCTTTTTCCGAAATCTCCGTCATCTGTATCATTTCATTGACTGCAGCCTGTTTGGAAACGGCGTCAAGCGCCTCGTTATCGATAATCTGATACAACGTTTCTTTGTTCGCCGCGCGAATCTGCTCCCTGTTTATTTTTACCTCGGAAATAACCGCTGAACCGGAAACTCCCGAAGACGTCATCACCGCCGTTCCCGGCTCCATCAGGCTCAAATCGTCAGGGTCCACGTCATTACTGTAAATATCCACGATTTCGTTGTTGCTGCCTTCAATTCCCGCATTGACTTCCTTTGTTTTATCATCAATATTGCTTATGTAATTAATATACCCTGCCACCGCAATCATAATCGCAAGCAGAGTAATAATAATCTGATTCCGTTTAAACAATCGTTTCATAATGCCTCCTAATTCATTGATAAAACTTTAATTTTGTTATAGTCTACTCCAGTAAGCACCTTTACCGCCTCCGAAATGTCGCTCATTACACTTTTATCGCCTTCGTAAACCACCAGCACGCCGCAGATTTTAGGCTTTTTTTCCATAACCACATAAGGACTTTCCCCTTGATACAGATATTCCTCTAAAATACTTTGATTTTCCTCGGTTCTGCTTCCTCCCTCTGCGTCCTGCTGTATCACCTTCTGCATCTCGGTATCTTTGCTGCTGACCAATACCCTCTCGCCCGTGTCTTCATAGGTAATGCAAACTGAAACCCTCTGCACTCCCTGTATTTTTGCGAGTATGTTCTCTATGGAAACAGTAAGCTGCGTATCATTATTATATGCCGGTTGTTCCGGCACAGTCACGCTTACCTTTTCTTTTTCCGTTCCATTATCCATGGTTGCCGAAAGCACCAGTAAAACTCCCGCAAAGAAAATTAATACCAGTTTTCCGATTCCAAGCTCTTTTATTTTTTCAAAATATTCTTTTACCATACGACACCTTATTTAATAATATTTATATTATCCGTTTCCACATTATAGAATTGAGAAATTGTATTTTTTATCTCAATTTCACTAAGACTTTCCGCGCCATCCTTCTGCCCCATAACAATTTCCTGTATTTTCAGGGATTCCTCCCTGTATTTTTTGGATACTTTCATGGTAACGGACTCAACCTGCAAAAAATTTTCACTTTCCACATCCGTATTCAGAGAAACGAAAACCTCCTCAACAGCCATCTGGTTTTGTTTTGCAATTTCACCGATATGAGTTTCAATTTGTTTTTGGTACTCGCCGGTCACGGCGCCTACCCGCATTTTATCGTACTCTCCAAAATAAATGTCCATATCCTTTAATTCGTTTTTCAGATAATATTTCTGAAGTTCGTCCGTTACGGGAATCTTTCCCGTAAACAATTCGAAGACCGGACTGATTAATAGTAAAATCAGCACCATACCCGTAAACAGATTCAGATATTTTTTGTATTCTTCTTTCGGCGCAAGCTCTAAAATTACAAAGGAGACCAGGCAGAACATCACGACCTTTTTTACAATCGAAAGCACCAAGTCCATTTTCACACCCCCGTTGCCATACAGATAATTCCGATGGTAATCATCAGCACCACACTGCTTGTACTTATCAGATACTGCAAAATACCGATTCCGTCGGACACGGCATTCATACCGGCAGTTACATTTTTGTTTGCCACCGGTTCCGTTACTGCCGCAATCAGGCGGACCATTACATTCATCACCAGAAGCTTGATAAACGGCACGGCAATTAAAAGAACAACCGTTACAAGCCCTGCCGCGCCAATCGTATTTTTTATGAGATTTCCCGTTCCCGCTACGGTTTCCGCAATGCTCTCCACACCGTTTCCGATGCCGGGTATCAGCGCGATGGCTTTTTTCAGAAACGTATTTTTTACATTGTCCGCAAGCGGTACCGTCAGACTTTTTATAGTGGTCATCCCGACAATCAGTCCGAGCATCCCCCGGTTGACATACAGAATCGCCTTTCTTATGAGGCGGCATAAACTGCCGAACTTTTGCTCCTCCATGCCGTTGTTGACCAGCGCCAGTATGACATAGTAGTTTGTCAGCGGGAGCAAAAACTGTATTACTATTATATGTATCATGCTGATACAAAGACCTGTCCACTGGTACATGACCATTCCGGTAAGATTTCCCCCGGTGAATGTTACCGCACAGAAAAACGTGGGAATCAGCGCATAGAGAAATTCCATTACCTTGCCGCACGCGTTCTCTGTTATCGTAAAACCACCTTCAAACGTGACAAACAACAACAGCATCACCGTAATATAGGTAACAAACGCCCCTGTCTTCATCACCGTACCTTCTTTAAGGATATCGGTAACATTTTTAAATACGGCGCCGCACAGAATGACGCCCAATATCAGGGATACCGTCTTTAACAGCCCTCTCGCTTCCGCAATCAATTTGGAAAACATCGCGTTGACAATTCCTTTTTCGTAATCGGAATCCGCATTGTAAATACTCGTGACAATGTCCGTATAATCAATCTCAAACTCACTCTCATCGACATACCCGTCCAAATCGTCAAGATCATAATCGTCAAGAGAGGCGGCGCTCACGACTGTCGTATGTATTATAATTCCCCAAAAAAGAACCAGCAGCGCACATCCTATTTTTTTTACGTTTTTCATATTCTTACCCCAGATAAACATTAATCATTTTTATCAGTGAAAACAAAATGGACGAGCCGAGCGTCATAATCGTTATTTTACCCAGAATGACTATCTGGGAGGCTATCGCACTGTATCCGGCGTCTTTGCAGATACCCGACGACAGTTCGCAGATATAACTGATTCCAAGCATTTTTATCAGAACGCCTAAAAAATCCATATGTTCTTCAAAAAACATTCCCGTTTCCTCAATGACATCCATCAGCCCTGACAGCTTTTCCACAATATAATAAAAGATAAGAATTGTCACGAATAAACCAATTAACATTCCGTATTCGTTTTTCACCGACTTAAAATAATTGGCAAATATTACGCCGGTAATACCAATCAATGCAATTCTGACTACAATCATAAACACCTACAGCGAAAATAATTTTTTAATAGTTTCAAATAATTCATATATGTACGGTACAATCCAGAACAATACCAGTATCAGACCGGCAAGACTTGTGAGAAACGCATGTTCCTCCCTCCCGCTGTGTTTTAAAATCTGACTGATTACTGAAACGAGAATACCGACTGCGGCAATTCTGAAAATTAAACTAACATCCATTGTTTTCTCCGTTATATCCTACATTCTTAAATTACAATAATGATTACAAACAGACCGAACAATAATCCAAGCGTACGGTACAGTTTTGATTTTTCACTATATTCTGCCTCAATTGTTGTCCGGTGAACGGACAACTCCCTGATTGTCCCCTGAAATACGAGTGACAGTCTGTCACCGTCGCGGTTGACAATTTTATCCGACAGCGTTTTAATAATTCTGATATCCTCGTTTTTTAAATCGCTGTTCTCCAGTACCGAAAGACTTTCCCTGTACGCCTGGCAGAAGCCGTATTCTCCTGTATTCTTTATTTTTTCATATAGTGCCATAAGCCACGCCTGACAGACAGAGCTTGTCTTTTTTGCGGTATTTCCGATAATTCGCGGAAGAATCTCCATCGAATACGCAGCCTCCGCACTCATTTCCTCCATTGCGTACTCAATTTCTTTCAACAACTCAATCCGCGCTTTCATCTTAAGCGACAGCTGCAGTCCTATCATTGCCGCCGAAATTCCTATCATTAAAATTCCCATTAATTTAACCATCGCACACACACACCTGCCTTTTTTCCTCATTGTAAACCGTGCGGATAAATGCTCCGGTCTCTGTCCGTTCACAAAGAATAAAGCGTTTAAACAGTCCCAGCTGCAAAATTTCTTTTATCCCGCTTTTATGCTCCAGTTCGCAAAGACTGCCTGCGTGTATGGTAGCAAGAATTTTACAGCCGCACAGCGATATGTACTGTAATGCTTTTGCGTCTTCTTCTCCTCCAATCTCATCCACGGCAATGATATCCGGTCTCATGGAACGGACCAGCATCAGCATGCCGTCCTTTTTCTGACAACAGTCCAGTATGTCCGTGCGGATTCCTACGTCATTCTGCGGTTTTCCCAGATAGCAGGACGCAATTTCCGAACGTTCATCCACTACTCCTACATTTGCACCCTGATTGCTCAAAATCCTTATTAAATCCCGCAGCAAAGTGGTTTTCCCCATTCCCGGCGACGAAATTATCAATGTGTTCTCATAATCCGGCGTTTTCAGGTACGGAACAATTTTCTCTCCGCACCCTACAATCTGATGGCTTACACGGATATTCATGGACTGTATATTTCTGATTGTTTTAATCTTTTCGTCTTCATAGACAACTTTCCCGCAAATTCCAATACGATGCCCTCCGCTTACCGTGATAAAACCTTTTTTTAACTCGTCGTTATACGCGTACAGAGAATAATTTGTGATAAATTCCATCGTCTCCTTTAAATCGCTCTCACTCACAATATACAGTTCTTCCGCATATCTTTTTCTCAATACACCGTTATTTACAAAATATTCCCTGTTATTTTCAGTCAATATCAACGGTTTGTCCGTTCTCAGCCGTATTTCATTGAGTTTGTCCGAAGATATGCCTGCCAATTCTCTTCTGATATTCGGAGACAGCAGGTTCAGTATGTCTTTACGCATGTACATCACACCCTTTAATTGCAATATATGTTGTCCCGGTTTAATCTATGACCATGTAAAACAAAAAACGGACAGGGAAGATTTTCTCCCTGCCCGCCGTACGGGGTGTGTGCCGCTTTAACGCCAATTTCCTGCCAAAAAACCCATGCAGTCAAAAATAAACTGCATGGGTTCTAAATCACCATATAATATGTATTCAATTATTTCATATCGACAATGTAATCGTCAATATCGTACCAGTCGTTCTCAGAAATACCGTAACGTCCTTCCTCATCAAACTCAATAATAACCACTTTGGAAACAGTATCCTTGTAACCGATTTCGGAAATATGACTCTCTATAATAGCCAGAACGCCTGCCGCGTACTGTTCTTCCAGTTCATCCCACTGCTCGTCGGTATAAGCGGATGTATCCTTGCCGTCAATCATCGCGTTGTACTCGTCAATATAAGCGGCAACATCATCATGAATGAGGTCGTTAATATCGAGCGGCTGGATATCAACTTTTACCTGATAATCGTCGCCTACCTGCGCCCCCTCATTTACCGTGAACTTACTTTTTGCCATGATCGTTCTTGCTACTTCAATATACTTCTCAATCGTTTCGTCGGCAAGATAATCAAATCCAACATCCGTATAGGACATCAGCTGATACGCGTAGTACTCAACCGTACTATCGTGACACTCCTGTGCCTCTTCCTTTGTGGCGTCGGCTACTTCCGTCATATATCCTTCGAGCCTGCCGTTGTACTTACATTCCATAAGCGCCTCAATATAGTCGGAATACCAGCCTGCTTCCACATTGCTTGTAAGTTTGTTTAAGTTTCTGTTTTCTGTTGTCTCTTCCGGCTTATTGTCTGCCTCCGGCTTTGATGCCGGCTCTGTCCCGCATGCCGCCAGTGAAAAAACCAACATTGCGGATGCCAAAACTACTGATAATTTTCTCATCTTATCTTCTCCCTTTTCCCAATATATCATGAATACTTCGTATTCTATGATTGGCATATCATGAATACTTCGTATTCTATGACGATTACAATTATATATTATAGCGTAAAACATTTTTTTTGCAAGCCCTGTATGACTTGCGTTTGCGTAAATTTTTATACCTTTAAAATAAAATTTGTGAAACAGATGAATCTATCATCAAAAACGCGCACAGACCTCCTCGTTTTCCGCCCGTCGCCCTGTGGGAATGCAGCCACGCGCTGTTACAGCAGGTACATAAATCGGGACCGGAAATGTTCTCCTGCAAAATACCGCAGTTTATCATATTGTAATAATTGGCTTTGTGTAAATTCAACAGATATTTTCCGTTTTCTTTTGCCGTCAGGATATCGTGCTGCGCTACGTTATAACACTCCATGAAACGCTCCGCCACGTCAAGGCTCACCTCATAGCAGTCCTTACAGATAGAAGGACCGATACAGGAAATAACGTCCTTTGGCTTCGTCCCAAATTCCCGCTCCATCAAGGACAGCGTATTTTTACAGATATTTCCGACCGTTCCCCGCCATCCGGAATGACTTAACCCGACCGCCCTGTTTTTAATGTCTACAAAATAAAGCGGTACGCAGTCCGCATAGGATGTCACAAGGCAAAGCCCCGGTTCGTTGGTAACAAGACCGTCGATATCGCAATACGTTCTGTCACACAAAATTCCCATCCCCTTGTGGGACGCGTCCACGCGCATTACATTTGTCGTGTGCGTCTGGTGTGAATAAACCATATCTTCCACCGAAATGCCAAGCGCAGCGCCAAACCGCTTAAAGTTCTCCAAAACCGCCGCCTCGTCGTCTCCCACCGTAAACGACAAATTCATACTTTCATAGTCCCCTGTGCTGACGCCGCCGATTCTTGTCGAAAACCCGTTTTTCACCCACGGGATTTTCTCCAGTCTGTCATAACAAATAACCGGAACGCTCCCGCTTTCAACGACCGACGTCGTATGCAGCCCCGCTATTCTCATTAACTGTTTTTCACAAAATTTCATAAAACCATCCCATTTCAAACCAACTAGAACGCATCTTTGATTACTTTGATTTCGTTTCCCAATATGCCGGCCACGTCAAACCGCACCGACACGTCATCCAGCTTATGTTCTGTCAGATACCACTGCGCCACGCGGCGTATCGTCTGCTGCTTCTTTGCGTTTACTGCCTCAAACGGCCTGCCCGCATTCAGCG
>CAJTZH010000107.1 GCA_910584325.1 uncultured Lachnospiraceae bacterium
GGAGGGGCAGGTGTTGTTTTAAATGTCAGTCTTCAGAGGCGTAACAAAATATAGCGGCAGGAGGTATTTATGAATATTGGATTGATAGCACACGATGCCAAAAAAAAATTAATGCAGAGTTTCTGCATTGCCTATCGGGGAACACTATGTAAAAATCAGTTATTTGCTACGGGTACAACAGGAAGATTAATCGAGGAAGTCACGAATCTGACGATTCATAAGTTTCTGGCAGGACATTTAGGGGGCGAACAGCAGCTCTGCGCCCAGATTGAAAATAATCAGATTGACCTGGTAATTTTCCTTCGCGACCCACTGGCGCCAAAGTCCCATGAACCGGCAATTACCAATATTTATGAATTGTGCGATATGTATAATATTCCCCTTGCAACGAATCTTGCAACGGCGGAACTGCTAATTAAATCGCTGGACAGAGGCGATTTGGAGTGGCGCGAGATTTATAAATAAAATAGAGAAATTGCAATGCAATTTCTCTATTTTATTTCGCGGTTTTCGCGCTCTATATATTTTCACTTCCCATATCGGTAATTCTGCCGTATACACTGACAAGGTACAGACCGCACAAACCAACAACGGCGTAGACGATTCTGGAAAGCCATGTCATATTTCCGAAAAGAAATGATACAAGGTCAAAGCGGAAAAATCCAATTAATCCCCAATTGATTGCTCCGATAATCACAATAGTGAGCGCAGTATAATCAAATCCCTTAGAACTCATTTTACTTCCTCCTATAATTTATTTTATTGCAGTATTATTGTCTCTTTTTTATGAAAAACTATACCTCATGGTGAAATTTTGTTATAATTTTGCAAATTTTATTTTTTGTGAAAAAGGTCTTGCTGCCAAGGGCAGCGAAGATAAATTGCGAGGAGAACTTTTCCCCGAGAAAAATAAAATTTGTATAAAATATGCGCATAAATATTCGCGCAAATGTAACAAACGCTTGTGTAATCCACCCAAAGATGTTAGAATAGAACGATACAGTTTATGTAAAAGAAGGGTTTTCATGACTAAAAAAAATAATAAAATTAAAAAAATAGATAGAGGACCTCGGATTATTGTTATTCTTTTTGTTTTTATTCTGATTTATATCAGTTCTTTTGTTATTAAATATATGACAAAAGAAAAAGTTGATATCCACGAGGTATATACAGGTTCCATTAATGCCAGCAGCACATATACGGGTATTGCGCTGCGCAGTGAAGAAGTATTTTATTCAGAGTATGCCGGCAATATCAATTATTTCGTCAGGGAAGCGGAGCGGGTAGCGGTCGGCTCTACCATTTATACGGTTGACGAGACGGGGCGTGTGGCGTCTATGATTGATTCCCTGAATTCGGGGGATAACTCCATGTCACAGACCAATCAGAACACAGTCAAGAACGCGCTTTCCACATATAAAATCAACAGTGTCAACAACCGTTTTTATGAGATTTATGATTTAAAAGACAAGCTTGACCAGGTTGTCAGCGATTCCGTAAATGAAAATATTATTAACAATCTAGACGACATGATTAAGGATACGGGAAGTGAAAACCTGTTCCGCTACGCCAAAGCATCGAAATCGGGAATTGTCGTTTATAATGTAGACGGTTTTGAAAACAGTACTGTAGAACAATTAACCGAAGCAAATTTTAATAAAGAAAACTATACGAAAACGAATCTTCGTTCCGAGAGTATTGTTGTCGCGGACAGTCCCGTTTATAAACTGATTACAGATGAGAGCTGGCAGATTGCGATTCCGTTGACCAATGAACAAATCCAGGAACAGGGCCTCGCCGAGAAAAAGAATGTTCAGATTCGGTTTATTAAGGATAATATTACCACCTACGCCAACTTTTCCATTGTTCCAACAGGCGGCGGAACATACGGTGTTTTATCCTTGAACAAGTATATGATTCAATACGCGTCGGACCGTTTTGTTGACGTGGAAATTATTACTTCGTCCGCCACCGGCTTAAAAATACCAAATTCATCCATTGTCGAAAAAGAATTTTTTACAATCCCTGTCGAATATGCTACAAGCGGAGGAAATAAATCAACAATCGGTTTTTTGAGGGAGCACGCGGACAGCGATGGGAAGATTGTCACAGAATACTGTGATGTGGATGTTTATGCGGAAATTGACGGTTATTACTATGTCGATAAATCTGATTTTACTTACGGAGATTCTATTATTCTAACAGATTCCAACACCAGATATACGGTCAGCGCCGTAGGTATGTTAAAAGGCTGCTATACAGTCAATAAAGGATATGCTGTCTTTAAAAGAATCGAGGTTTTGGAACATAATCAGGAATATACGATAGTTCAAATCGGCATTTCCTATGGTCTGTCGGCATATGACCATATTGTTCTTGACGGAACAAAAGTAAAAGAACATCAAATTATTTATTAAATTGTTACAGAATACAGAGTATTCATAATAGGGTATAAACATGATTATTGAGAATTTACAAACCGTACAGGAAAATATCAGAAAGGCATGCAAAAACTGCGGCAGAGCTTATGAGGAAGTGACGCTTTTATGCGTGAGCAAAACAAAACCTGTCGGGATGCTGAAAGAAGCATATGAGTTCGGCATGCGGGAGTTCGGTGAGAATAAAGTACAGGAACTTTGCGATAAGGCAGAAGTTCTTCCCGGCGACATCAAATGGCATATGATTGGACACTTACAGAGAAATAAGGTAAAGTATATTGTCGGAAAAACGGAATTGATTCACTCTGTTGATTCCGAACGTCTTGCCGAAGAAATCAGTAAGGAATCGTTGAAAAAGAATGTTACAACAAATATTTTAATTGAAGTCAATGTTGCAGGCGAAGAATCAAAATTTGGTGTGTCGCCGGATGAAACTGTTTCTTTTGTGGAAAAAATTGCAAAATTACCAGCTATTTGTGTAAAAGGTCTGATGACAATTGCACCTTTTGTAGAAAATCCCGAAGAAAATCGTGAATTTTTTAAAAATTTAAGAAAATTAAGTATTGACATTACAAATAAACATATTGATAATGTTAGTATGAGTATTTTGTCCATGGGAATGACAGGTGATTATACGACTGCCATCGAAGAAGGTGCCACGCATGTCAGAGTTGGAACAGGAATATTCGGTGTAAGAGACTATAAAGAATAGGAGAATTAAAAATGGCGAATTTATTATATAAGTTCTTGGGAATGTTTAGTCTGACCGACGATTACGACGATGATGACGAAGATTTCGATGAAGACGATTATGATGACGATGAGGAAGAAGAAACCCCCCGTTTTAAATCGAAAAAGAAAGAGAAGAACAAGAGAGAAGACTATGTACAGGAACAACCGGTAAGAGTAGAAAAGAAAAATAGTAATGTGCTTCCATACAACAATAGAAAGTCAAGTAAAAGCAACGGCATGTCTGTATGTGTGATTAAGCCGAACAGTTTAGAGGATGGCAGAGAAATTTCGGACACATTGGTAAGCGGACGCGCGGTGCTTTTAAATCTAGAAGATGTTGACGGTGATATGGCGCAGAGAATTATTGATTTTACTTCCGGCGCATGTTATTCCATGGGCGGTAATCTGCAGAAAGTTTCCACATTTATTTTCGTTGTAACACCGTCTTCCGTTGACATTGAAGGTGATTTCCAGGATTTGATATCCAGTGCGGCGGCGTCTTCAAGTTCCAATATTTCCGGCAGTATGCAGCAGATGCAGCTGCAAAGCAACAGATATCGTTTTTAAGGATAACAATGCTATGAACGTACAGGAACAGTTACTTTGTAAAAGGCTTTTAGAGCTGGCAGACAACACATATCAACGCGATATTCCGATGTTTTCGGACTTTCTTAATCTGAATGAACAGGAAATTTTGAATCAGATACTTACAAAAATGCCACCTATTTGTATAAAAACAATGGGTGGCTATTCTTTAGCAGAAAGAGTTGTCGTTGGTTTTTACCCCCAAGAACGGTTTGACGAACCGATACCCCTTGTTTGTCTGAAAATTGAACCATTAAACAGGAAATTTGCCGAAGAACTGACACACCGTGATTATCTGGGCGCACTGATTTCTCTCGGAATCGAACGAAGTGTTTTGGGAGATATTGTTGTTTCCAATAACTGCGCCTATCTGTTTTGTCTTAAGAAAATCAGCACATTTATTATGCAGGAGCTGGTAAAGATTAAGCATACGTCTGTTTTTGTTACGGAAACAGAATTTGACGAGGCAGTTTCCCTGCAAACGGAGGAAATCACCGGTTTTGTTGCCTCACTTAGGATAGACGCATTGTTGTCACTTGTTACAGGCATGTCGCGAAGCAGGGCGGTTTCTTACATTGAGGAATCGAAAGTTTTTATCAATGGAAAATGTGTGACATCAAATGGGGCGAATTTAAAAGAGAATGATGTCATTTCCGTGCGCGGGGTAGGAAAGTTTCAATATAAAGGTACATCGGGAACTTCTAAAAAAGGAAGACTGTTTGTAACTGTTTTAAAATATTGTTGACATAATTTTTTTATGTCAATCCAATGCTGGAGGAGAATCATGTCAAAAAAATTAACGATTTTATATCAGGAACAACCATGTTATGATATTGTAATTGAAAATAATTTTAAAAAGCTGGGCGACGCGTTCCAAACGTTACATATTTCCGGGAAGAAAATCTGTATCGTGACGGACAGCAATGTAGGCGCGCTGTATGCGGACGAAGTAAAAGATGTCTTGGAAAATACAGGCAACCGTGTTTTTGTATATACGTTTCCGGCGGGAGAGGAACACAAAACACTGGATACGGTGGAAAATGTATACGAATTTCTTATTCAGAATAAATTTGACCGCACCGATATGCTCGCAGCTCTCGGCGGGGGCGTTGTCGGCGACCTGACCGGATTTACGGCCGCCACATATCTTCGCGGAATCTCTTTTATTCAGATACCGACATCGCTGCTGGCGCAGGTAGATTCGAGTATCGGCGGTAAAACGGGTGTGGATTTCCGAGCCTACAAAAACATGGTAGGGGCATTTTATATGCCAAAACTTGTTTATATGAATTGTTTTGCACTGAACTCTTTGTCGGAGCGGTTGTTTGCATCGGGTCTTGGCGAAATTATTAAGCATGGTCTGATTTGTGATAAAGAATACTATACATGGCTTTTAGAACATTCTGCCGAGATTCTGTCCCGCGACAATGATACTCTGGAACAGATGATTTATCAAAGCTGTCTGATTAAGAAAGCTGTTGTGGAAAAAGACCCCACAGAAAAAGGTGAGCGCGCATTGTTAAATTTCGGCCACACGCTGGGGCATGCAATTGAGAAACTGATGAATTTTTCCTTATACCACGGTGAATGTGTTGTTCTGGGAATAATTGCCGCCTTAAATATTTCAAAAAAACGTGGACTTATTACGGAACAGCAATTAAATGATGCGATGCTTATGTTTCAAAACTATAATTTTCCGCTTACCGTCACAGGGATTTCGGCACAGGATGTTGTCTCCGTCTCTAAAAACGATAAGAAGATGGTCTCCGACAAAATTAAGTTTATACTCCTTGACGGCATTGGAACTGCTTTTATCGATATGACCGTTACAGACGAGGAACTGATTGAAGCGTTATCGTTCGTGATTCAATAAAAAACGAAATGGAATTGGTGAATAAATATGAATAATAAAAAAAATATACCGGCACTGGCAGGCGGTGTTGTCTGTATCGTTCTGCTTACTCTGCTGGACCAGATTACAAAAACAATCGCGGTAAACAAGCTGTCTCAGGAACCATATGTATTAATTGACGGCGTGTTTGAATTTCATTATATCCAGAATTACGGCTCGGCTTGGGGAATGCTCAGCGGAAAAACAATTCTTTTGATTACCGTAACGTTGATTATGATGACGTTAATTATTTACGCCTTTATACAGACGCCTAAGAACAAAAAATATTTCCTTTTATCTGTTTGTGAAATTGTTCTGTTTTCTGGCGCGCTGGGAAATTTCATTGACCGGATTCGGCTTGGATATGTACGGGATTTCATCTATTTCTCACTGATTGATTTCCCGATATTTAACGTTGCCGACTGTTATGTTGTCATTTCCGCCTTTATCGCGTGTATTCTGGTTGTTTTTGTATATAAGGACGAGGATTTTTCGTTTCTTTCCATAAAGAGAAAGGTTCATTCATGAATACGACTGTTTTCAAAGCTGGTACAGACGATAACGGCAGAAGAGTCGATATGTTTCTTGCGATTCAGCTGCAGGATATGTCACGCTCTTATGTTCAGAAACTGATAAAAGAGGAACGCGTCCGCATAAACGATAAGATTGTTCCTGCAAGCTGCAAACTTTGTGCAGGCGATATGGTTTTCGTTGAAATTCCAGACGCTTCTGTCCTTGAAGTTGTGGCTGAAGAGATTCCCCTTGATATTCTTTACGAGGATGACGACGTTATTCTGGTTAATAAGCCAAAGGGCATGGTTGTACACCCGGCTGTGGGGCATACGAGCGGCACGCTGGTCAATGCGTTAATGTTTCATTGTAAGGATAATCTGTCCAGTATTAACGGGATTTTACGTCTGGGAATCGTTCACCGGATTGACAAGGACACTACGGGCATTCTGATTGCATGCAAAAATGACAAAGCGCATAGTCGCATCGCCGAACAGCTTGAAAAGCACAGTGTTACCCGCAGATATTATGCGATCTGCCATAATTCGTTTTCGGTAACGGAGGGAACGGTAAACGCACCGATTGGAAGAAATCCCAATGACCGCAAAAAAATGGCGGTAAATTATACGAACGGTAAACCGGCAGTCACACATTACCGCGTGCTTGAAAATTTTCAAAAACATGCTTTGATTGAATGCAGACTGGAAACAGGCAGAACCCACCAGATTCGCGTCCATATGGCATCAATCGGTCATCCGATTCTCGGTGACGAAAATTACTGTAATGTCAAAAACACATATCATCTGCAGGGACAGACGCTTCATGCCGGTATCTTTGGTTTTATTCATCCCTCTACAGGTGAATATATGGAGTTTTCGGCACCATTGCCAAAATATTTTGAAGCGCTTCTTCAAAAGTTTCGAAATGTAAATTAAATATTAAAATTTTATTAATTTTTTACCCTGATTTCTATTGTTTTTTAAAGGAAATTGGGGTATATTTATTTGATAGGAAATTGCTTTGCAATTTCTCTATCTATTATAGATTTTTTGACAGGGTTTAGGTACATATATGAACAGTAGACGAACCGATGCGGTTGAAACATTACTGAAAAGTTACTCGGTCTATTTTAATATCAATCGTTTTGATGACGGCGAGAATTCTTTACTTGTGGCAAGATGTGATTTTTTTGAACACTCGCAGAAATATGTCTTATCACGCAAAGCAGAACTATGGTCAGCGGACAGTGAAGAATTCCTGTATCTGTTTAACGTTCCGAAACTGGATTTGGAGACGCTTCATACCTGTCAGAAAACGGCATATGAGGATGGGATGAGCCGTTTAAATATTGGTCCCGGACATATGTATTCTTTTATTACGGCAGTTTTTCTGTGCGATTCCTGTACAAAAGAC